>NZ_QUIU01000036.1:673-24105 GCF_003480225.1 Clostridium sp. AM34-9AC | reverse complement strand
AAAGCTCCCTCACAGGAAGGAGCTTTGTCTACAGTCTGAGCAAATATTTTACTATTTGCTCTCTCAGAATTTAAGATTCTCCACTTATATGGCAGGAGCTCTCCCGAGTTTAAAATCTTCCACTTATATGGCAGGAACTCTCCCGATAATCAATTCCTTATCTGTTAATCATTATATGCTTTCTTAATGAAAAAGCAATGAGTATTTTAGCAACGATATCTTTCAAAATCTTATTATTTTCTCCCAATTATAATAACATGATTACTTGCTCCTAAAACCGACTGTTCACGGCATACACTATAATGATAGTCGCACCAAGTTTTGAACTGTTTTTCATCCCATTTGTCAACCTTTTGTGATAAAAGAGGAGCTAAACCATCTTGGGCGAAATGGTCTACAATTTTTAATCTATATCTTTGGTAAATTGATTCCATTTCTTCTTTTGATGAGTAATAAGTATCTGTCCAAAAGCATTTCTCATCATCATGCTTCAGCACACCAGTTTCAATAAGTTGTTTCGCCAAGTGTTCATCCAAATATTTTTCATTGCTCGTAGCAATATATTGAAAAACATAGTATCTTGGAATGTACGCAGTAACCAAAAGCCCGCCTTTCCTTAACACTCTTAGACATTCCTTCATGCATTTTTCTCTCTGCTCTTCTGTAATCAAATGATAAAATGGTCCCATATTGAGAACAATATCAAATGAATCATCTGCGAAACAGGACATATCTGTAGCATCCAAAACAGAAGTATTCATATGATAATTTTTATTGGTAAGAGTTCGATTAATAATGTCTATATGCCTTGGCGTAATATCTGTAGCAGTTACATCATGCCCCTTATCTGCAAACCAGAAAGCATAAATTCCTGTTCCTGCTGCACAATCTAATATTTTACTATTGGTGCCGATAATCTCATCCAAAACTCTTGTAGTTGTTACAAATTCAATTCTTCTTGCATTATTTGTAGTCAAACGATTTTCCTCTTTGTAATTCTCGTAACTGTCAACAACATAATTCATCACTAATTCCTCCGATTCTATTATTTTATGTATTAAAAAAGCTACCCTCCTTAAATTAACTTTAAGGACGATAGCTGATAGCTTCGTGTTACCACCTTAATTCATCTATATTTCGCAATATAGACCTTAGCAAGTACGGAAATTTCTTTCGATACTCTGACGCTGTAATGGGCGTTCCCAGTGTAGCCTAATGAATAAATCAGTCGGTACACGGCTCCAAGACTGGTTCAATATTTCTTCAATAGAGTTTTCCACCAAGCAACTCCTCTCTGTAATTTCCAAAATATTTACTATCTCTCTTCATCGCTTTTTAACATAGTAGATTCATAATTATTTTTTGTCAAGACATACAAAATAAAAATTATTAATTATTTAGAATAATATCTATTATATCTTTCTTTCCTTTAGTGTACAATCCCCTATTATCAGCATACTTACTTTCCAGTTCTTCCTTCACCCTCTGATACTGCAAAGCCATATTCTCATTAGCATTTAGACAATCTCTAAAATGAATATAATTCCTCCACTCAGTTCCATTCCACTTCACAACATGAATATGGTGTGTCCTGATATCCTTTTCCATATCACCCATTACATAAAGAATCTGATTTTCCACATCCGAACCACGATAAAAGATTCCATCCTTCTGTAACTGCTCATTATATGACATTATTTTCTCAAAATCAGTTACCCCAACAGCAATATCAATAATCGGTTTTGCTTTAATTGCTGGTATTGCTGTACTTCCAATATGTTGTATATCAACAGCATCATCACCTAATATAGATTTAAGGTTTTTGATTGTTTGAATGGCAGCCTCATCCCACTGTTTATCATGTGGTTCAAGCTGCACTGTTCCTCTTTTTAATCCTAATGACATAGCAATCTCCTTAATATTACATCACAATTTCACTGTCGAAATATTGTTCCTGAAAATGAATCTGTCTCCTGATTTCTTCCTTTGAAAAAGTTACTCCGTCAGGCACAACTACCCACTTTTCTTCTATATCATCTTTTCTATAAACAATGGCAATAATTTTACCTGTAAACTTACCTACTGGCTCATTTACACCTAATATATAGGCATCCTGCTTCTCTCCATCTGGTGCCATAACTCCTTCAATGTAACCATAATTTATTGGATAATACATATCCTTATATTCAGGATGATAACTTCCTAATGGTCTATCGACTGTGACAGTTACTGTTGCTCCGATTATAGAATTACTTTTAACCCGTAAATACTTTTCTATCAATTTCGGCTGTATTAACGGATATGTCCAGTTCTCAGGCAAATCATCCATAAGCACAACTTTCTCCATTTCGCTATGTAATTCTGTTGCAAACTCTGTTATCTCTGCAAAACAAAGCAGTCCAAATGTTTCTTTACCGGTATCATTTACTCTAGTCTTACCTGTCACCGAATATACACATATTGGTTTTATCTCAAATTTGATAGCTCCAGTCTCTTCCTTCAACTCCCTTTTTGCTGTTTCAAAAATATCCTCCCCAGCTTCTCTATGCCCTCCCGGCACTTCATATGTATCTCTTTCTTTATGTTTGCAGAAAACCCACTTGCCGTTACTCTGTGAGATAATTACTGCAAATTTCAATAGTTCATCATTAACTGTATCATAAAATTTTACTTCCATCACATTTTTCCTTCCCATTCCAGCATAAACTCATACAGAAATTCCTGCATTACAACCAGTCTATGTTCTGCCAGTTTCTTTCCCTCAGTCGTATTCATCATGTCTTTCAACAAAAGCAACTTTTCATAGAAATGATTAATGCTTGTAGAATCTTGATTATTCCGATACTCTTCTTTATTCATTCCCATTTTAGGTTTTATTTCCGGATCATAAATCTTTCTTCCCCTACTACCACCATATGCGAATGTTCTGGCAATTCCAATAGCTCCTATAGCATCAAGTCGGTCTGCATCCTGCACACATTTTCCTTCTATGGTATCAGGTACGACTGAATCAGTTCCTGCAAATGAAACCTCATCTATAATTTTGCATACCGCCTCTATCTTTTTACCATCTATTTTGTTAATTGTCATAAAATCAACTGCATTTTTCTTGGTAACATAAGTGTCCGGAGAAAGCTTAATATCGTCAACATCATGTAACAGAGCCGCCAACTGCACTATTTTAACATCTGCATTTTCCTGTTTTGCGATTTTAGTAGCCAGTTTATATACTCGTATTGTATGATAATAGTCATGACCACTACTGTCTCCCGAAAATATACCTTGTATAAATCTCTTTTCATTATCTGTCATATTTTCTCCTAATCAACCTAACAAAGCAATATATTGATTTATGAAAGTCATTACTCCACCCACAAATAGAGCCAACCTAGAGCCATTCGATAAAACAAATGCCGGAAACCCGCATAAATACAGGCTTTCGGCATTTTAATCCGTTATTCAAACTCGGCAAATCCGAAGATATTACTAAATGTATTTGTTTAGTTTCCATCTCTTTTCTGCCGTTATTTTATCTCTGTTACATATATTATTTTGGCTCACTGATTTTCTGTTGCTAATTTGTTGCCATAAAATCTATATTATCCTGATTTTGGAGATACCCTGATTTCAAAAGGGAAGTCTATTTTCCCTTTGAAAAGCACCTCGCTCTCCCCCTACTGTATTTTTTCTTTAGAATGGAGAGTCAGGGAGTTGCCTTTTTTGATATTGGTTGAACCATCGCATTAGCTTCGCGTTGTTTCGTATTCCAATCACATATTTCAAAATTTTCATTGTACCATCTTATATTGGACATTCCATATACATTTCCCATTTTTAATCCTTGATAATATGCTTGTCCATCTACAATCGTTCCATGATACATGCCATTGAATTTGCTTCCATTATATAGACCAACTAGTTGCGGAATCCCTCCTGTATGCTTGTCCTTGACATTTTTTACAATATCACAAAAGCAATGGAAATAATTTCTACTTGTGCTTTCGTTATTTCCATTTTTGAACCTCAAAAAGTTCTCATCATATTCTTTTTTCCCACTTCCATCTGAAAAAAGGTTCTTTGACTTCTTAAAATCAGTATGTATTTTTATGTTCTCCCATATTATTCCATTCCAAAAGTATACGTTCGCATCAAATATTCTTTTTTTATTTCGCCCTATATGATATATTTTAATAATTCCATTATTAAGTTTGTATGCTGAATGTGCTCTTTTGATTTCATTAAAAATAATCTCACTTCTATCTTGATAATCCATATCTGCTGATAACAGCATTCCCACATCGCACATACTTGTTAAGCGAGTTAATATCTGATATGTAAATAATGTTTCTCCACAATACCCTAATATATCAGGAGTATTTTTTAATGCAAATGTCTTTTGGCTATAATCATAAAAGTTCCTATTATCAGAAATTCTACTATCACTGGCTATATATGCAGAACATGGGCCTCTCTGATCACAAGCCAACCATCCTACAATTAATGTCATTTTTACTAATTCCTCTTTGCAAATCCATTCTAAAAATCCATAAACTTTATGAACTTTTAGAGTGGATTTGCACCACTATCTTTTATCATCTGATAAACGTCTTACTCTTAGACCACTAGAACCATGTTCAGTATTATTTTATCACTCTTGCCCCCATTATACAACATATTTCCAACTTGAGCACTTGTCCCATCACGTTTTTTATACTATACTGATATCATCAAATCGAAAGAAGGTACTCTCATGACAAAACAGGAAATCAGCGAGATCAAAAAGCTGTTCACCCCGAAAAACTGCTCCATCACAAGAATCTGCGGATGCTATGTGGATGGAGAAAAAAATAAAAAGACAGAATTAAAGCAGGCCTTTCTGGCACTGCCGGAGGAAGAGATGTTCAAGTACTTCGAGATTCTGCGGAAGAGTCTGTCCGGCACCATCGGCAAAAATCTGCTGAATCTGGAATTCCCGTTAAAGAGTGAAACGGAGGGCGGCACGCAGGAATTCCTGCTGCGTCTGCGAGACAGCAGGCTGAAGGACGATGCATTGCTTGAGCAGTTCTATGACCGTATCATCGAGTCTTATGAATATGTGGGCAATTATCTGATCCTGCTGATCCACGATGCCTACGATGTACCGGGTCGTACCAGAGACGGCATCGAAATGGAGGACGCTTCCGACGAAGTCTATGACTATATCCTTACCTGCATCTGCCCCGTGGATCTGTCCAAGCCGGGATTGAGCTATAACGCTGTGGAAAATACCTTCCAGAACCGTATCCGCGACTGGGTGGTAGGTATGCCGGATGCAGCCTTCCTGTTCCCCGCATTCAATGACCGCAGCACGGACCTGCACAGCACTCTGTACTATTCCAAAGATGCGGAGGAATTAAAGGAGAACTTCGTAGATCTGATGTTAGGCTGTCCTCTTCCTCTGTCCGCAGGCGGTCAGAAGGAAACCTTCCAGTCACTGGTGGAGGAGACTCTGGGCGATAGCTGTGATATCGAGACGGTGAAAAATATCCACGAGAAAATGAATGAGATTGCCCAGGAACATAAAGAAGATCCCGAGCCTGTGGTATTAGATAAAAATGAAGTAAAAACCATTTTTGCCAGCAGTGGTGTAGCCAATGACCGCATGGAGGTCTTCGACCAGTGTTTCGATGCCACTGCCGGTGAAGCCACCTCCCTCATGATGACCAATGTCTACAATCCCCGCAGCTTTGAGGTAAAGACGCCAGATGTGGTCATCAAAGTCAATCCCGAGCGCACGGATCTCGTCAACACGAAGCTGATCGACGGCAGACAGTGTCTCGTTATCGAGCTGGACGGTAATATCGAAGTCAACGGCATCACCGTCCGGGCTGCCGGAAGCGGGGACAGGGAAGAATCTGAAGAATAAACCACCTGCCAAACGACAAGAATCGCACAACGAACTTGTGTAAAAAACCAGGAACAGCCTTACGAATCCAAACATCCGAAAGCTGTCCCTGGTTTTATTTTATGCGAAATCAACTATTGAATCTTGAAGTACTGCATGCTCTCCGCCAACTCATCAGCAATCTTCTTCAGCTGTCCGGCACTGTCATATACCTGCTTAAAGGTATCCAGAACCTCCTGTGTCTCGGTATAGGTCTGCTGCGTACTATCTACATTGTCATGCGCAATCTGCGAAAGCTGCTCCACAGCCTCCATGACTTCTCCACGGGACTCAGCCAGTCTGCCGGTACTCTCTCTGATCTGCAGAATACTCTGCATGGAATCCTCGATCTCTTTTAAGACTTCCGATACATTGGTTCTGGTCTCCTGCATGCTGCCGCTCTGTTCCGTAATGATCTCCTGCATCCGCTGCATGATCTCCATTTCCCGGGCGGAATCTTCCATCAATGCTTTCGTAGTGTCTTCAATCTCGTGACCGGACTGGTTAGACTGCTCTGCCAGTTTCTTGATCTGGTCTGCCACTACGGCGAATCCTCTTCCGCTCTCTCCGGCTCTGGCCGCTTCGATGGAGGCATTCAGGCTTAACAGGTTCGTCTCTTCGGCGATGGACGTAATGAATTCCATGGCGGAATTGATCTTCTGGATCGATACATTGGTGCGGTCGGTCTGCTCCTTGACTTCTCCGATGATCCGCTCCACTTCCTCATTGATACTGCACAGCTGTGCCAGCGTATCTGCTGTCTTCTTACTGGACTTCTGCATAGAATCCGCATGGGCGTTCAACGTATCCACCTCTGTGGAAGTCTCGGTGATATGATCTCCCATGATCCGCATATTCTCGGAAGTACTCTCGGAATTTCTGGACTGCTCCGTAGAATTTGCCACCACCTGACTTACAGCGTTCTGTACTTCGTTCATGGTACCGTTGGTAGTGTCTGCTGCATTTCCCAGCGCTCTGGAAGCCTCCAGCAGACTCTCGGAATTCTGGGAAATTCCTTTCAGGATACCCTTCAGAGTATCCTTCAGTTTTACGGTAACCCTGGACAGATCTCCAATCTCATCCTTCCTCTTTAACATCTTGTCATCGACCCAGACGGTCAGATCACCCTCTGCGACCTTCCCCATGATACCGATACTCTTCTTGATATTCCGGCTGATGGAAGTGGCCAGCTTCAGTCCCACGCCCATACACAGGATCATCGCCACACATACAGCTGCACCTATGCCAAAGATCATGCCGTTCACTACGGCATCCTTGTCCTCTTTATTCGTACCCACGAATACCATGCCGATGATCTCCGCAGAGTTGTTCTGATAGACCGGCATGAAATAGCCGTAATTCATAACTCCGTCCAGAGAGACCGCACTGCTGAAATACTCTTCTCCGTTCTGTAATACCTTCTCCACGATCCTGTCTCCCGCCGGAGAATTCAGAATCCGATCTCCGTTACTATCCACGGCGGAAGTCATGATGCGACGGTCCCCGTAGAAAAAAGTCACATCCATTCCTGTATTGTCCCTGATCCGATCCACCAGGCTCTCGGAACGGGAGATATTATAGCTGCCTTTCCAGATGTCGCCATTACTGGATTCCATATAGTCACCGGTGTTCTGGTCATATGCTGCCAGCGTTGCCGCAGCCGTTCCCTTCAGTCCTTCTTCGATTTCCTCCATCATGGAACTGCGTACCGTCGTCAGCATAAAAAATATAGATAACAGTCCCAGCAATACTACCGGTCCGATGGTCATTGACAGAATCTTTTTTTGTATACTCATGAAAATGCCCCCTATTCTACCACAGATACGGTCTTGAAATACCAGTTGATACCTCCGGTGATCGTTGCATCATCCAGCGTTGTTCCTTCTTTGCCCACCGTCTCTCCCGTATTAGTCTCGATCACACCGTCAAATACCCCGTTTTCTCCGGATAAAATCTGCTTCTTGGCTTCTTCTACTTTCTCTTTCGTTCCTTCCGCACAGAAATCCGCCAGACTGGTAATGCCCACCAGATTCTCACTCATACCGCCGTAGTAATTGCTGCCGTCCCAGCTGCCATCGATAATGCTCTGGACAGCCGCTGTATAATAGGCACTCCAGTTCCATACCACACTGCACAGGCAGGACTGCGGAGCATCCTTACTCATATCCGAATTATATCCGATACTGTACACACCTTTTTCCTGTGCCAGCGTCTGGGGATATACGGTATCACAATGCTGTGCAATCACATCACAGCCCATATCCAGTAACGTCTGTGCCGCAGCTTTTTCTCCCTCGGGATCGTACCAGCTGTTTGTCACCTTTACGTATACCTTTGCGTCCGGATTCACCGAATAGATTCCCAGTGCAAAGGCATCTATACCGCCGGTGACCTCCGAATTGGAAGAATCCATAGCTGCCACATACCCGATTTTATTGGAAGAAGTATTCATTCCCGCCACGATACCGCTCAAATATCTCGCCTGATAAATTCTGCCGAAATAGTTGTTGAAATTTTTACCGTTGCTCAGGTAGCCGGTGCCATGGGAAAAATACACTTCCGGATATTCTTCCGCCATTTCCGCTGTAGTTTCCATATATCCCCAGCTGGTAGTGAAGATGATATTACAGCCTTCATCAATACATTCCTGAATTGCCTGTCTGGTCTCCTGCGTATCACTGTCATTGACATTAATCTTGCGGATGATCTGATCATCTGATAATCCCAGATTCTGCTGCATTCCCTGAATACCCAGATCATGCGTGTACGTATAGCCGCTGCCATCTGCCGGATCCGACAGATGAATGACACCTACCTTGATCTCCTCCTTTGGAATCCCTGCAGTCTGTGTTGTTGCGCTGCTGCCGCTTTCCGACTGCACCACCTGCGTTGTCCCATTGCCACCTCTTGCCTCATATCCGATATTTGTAGCATAATCGTCCACTTCTCCGGTATTTCCGCAGCCTGTCAGTAATGCACAGCCCAGAAGAATTGCCGCTGCCTTCCAAAAGTTTCCTGTTTTACCTCTTCCCATATACAAGTACCCCTTTCTCTTTTGTAGTCTATGTATATCTCTTATCTCTACCGTCTGATTTCTCAGAATCGGTTGATTCTACAAATATAAACTACAGCCTTCCCTTATTCCCTGCTGCCATGGCAGGTAAAATAAATCACCTGATACTCTTTCGCGATCTCTGCAAGGAACCGCATTGCTCCCTTGGTCCGGTTCTCATCCAGATTCACAAAAGGGTCATCCAGAATCAAAAACGGTTTCTGTTCCTCATACATGGCTTCCACCAAAGCAAGTCTCATACAGATACCGATCAGGTCACGGTTGCCCAGACTCAGGTATCCGATGTCTCTGGGCATATTTCCTTCAATCACCTGTAATCTGGTATTGGCATCCATCTGATAATTTTCGCATTCCGTTCCCGTGAGCATCCTGTAATATTTCCGGAACCCCTGCATGACAGGTTCTGTATATTTCGCAGTGAACGAACTCTTTGCCTGTTCCAACAGATTTTTCGTCATTCCAAGCAATTCATATTGTTTGAGTCCTTCCTCTGTCTTCTCCTGCAACGCTTTTAGCTCTTCCTGCATATTCTCCACATTATCCCAGGATTCCTGTAAGTCGGAAAGTTGTTTCTGATAGCTGTCAATGGTCTGAAAACGTTCTTCCATACGCTCCGAAAGGACCTGCATTTCATCTGCCAGACTTTCCAGGGATTCCTCTCCCTCCGGGATCTTCAGTGCCAGAAGTGCCGGAATGTCCTCTTTCTCTTCAAACGCTTTTATCTCCTGCTCGATTCTCCGATATTCCTGTAACTCCTTCTCATAATCCTTTCTATGACTTTCCAGTTCGGCCAGCTGTTCTTCCGGGTGCTCCTCCGGAATCAGCTGCAACGACACAAAATAGTTTTTTACCTGTTCTTCCAGCGCTTCGTATTTCTGTTTTTGCTGTAAATATTTCTTTTGTTTTTCCAGTAAAAGCTGTCTCTGTCTGCACTTTCCCGCCAGTTCATGCAATGCCGCAAGATAATTTTGTGTTTCCGGTACTTCTCCGTATTCTGCAAAAAACTGCTGCAAATCTTTCTGCAATGCGGCAATTCTCGCAGTCTTTTCATCCGATCCGTCCTGCTTCTGCCGCTCCAAAAGTGCCTCGTAATCTCTTCTCTTATTCTGCAGTTCCACAAGCCAGGAGGTCAGTTCCAGTCCTTCCCGAAGTCCCCAACGAGTGCAGAAATCATCAATCTGTTCTTCCTCTATGCGGACCTGTGCCTCAAGTTCTTCCATTTCCTGTTCCAAATAGGAAAGCTCTGTATTTTCTCCCGTTTGGACTTTGGATCTGCCTGCTGTAAACAACAGTGCCGCTGCCACAGCTGCAATTCCCAGTACGATCAGGACTCCTCCGATCACTCCCTGTCCCAACAGGATCACAACAAAACCGCCAAGCGATAAAAGAATGCCAAAAAGCAATAGTATTTTTTTCCTTTTACCTGCTTCTTCCTGCTCCCGTAAGCATCTGGCATCTTCCTGTGCCTGTATGGATTGCAGGGTTTTCCGCTGTATTTCTTTCGCCTGCAGAAGACTTTTTCCTTCATTGCGGTTCGTCCAGGCATTTTTTACACTGTCGATCTCCGCCTCCTGTGGCATTCCTTCCGCAAAATATCCGGAAAGCTCCTCTAACCGTCTGCTCTCTTCCCCTGACAGGGCATTTTTTCTTATCGTACTTTCCAGGCTCTCAAGTTCTTGTGCCTCAGCATATTTTTCTTCCAGCCGGGCATTGTCCACCATGGGGAAATTATCTTTTAACTGCGCCTGTTCTTCCACTGTCAGGCAATAGATTTCCATTGCCTTGCGGACAGAAATCCCCTGATTGCAGACGGCTGCTTTTTCGCGTAATTCTTCCCCTTTTGGTATCACGCCGTTAAAATAGCTTTCCGCTTCTTTTAAAGTCTGCTGTCTCTGTGCCATTTTTGCACGCAGATCCAGGTACTTCTCTTTTTTCGCCTGTTGATCCTTATAAATTCCCAGTTCCTTTTGTCTCTCCTGCAGTTCTGTCAGTTCCGCAGAAAGCTTTTCTCTCTCCTCGATTGCTGCCTTTTTCCGGGTATCAATACTTTCCATCGTATTGTGTATCTCCTGCCCGTTACGGATCTGCGTCTTCAGTTCCGTAATGCGGTCCTTGCTCTGACGGAGCGATCCGGTCTTACGAGAGGGTGACATGCTGTTTAACAGATCGTTCAACCGCTTGTCCGCTGTCTCAAAATTATTGATATCGTCCGTATTCTCCGCCAGATTCCCGATTTTGGCATTGATGCCGTCCGTAACAAAGGTCTCGCAGTCATTCTGTGAGATAAAAATCGTTCGTTCAAAGGATCCTGCGTCGATCCGGAACAACTCTTCTCCCAGATTTTGTGTAAAATCACTGCATGGAAGATTTGTTTTCGTATCTGTCAGCTGAAATTCATCTTCTGCGCTTTTACTTCCGAAGGTTCTGCGGACAGAATATTGCTTTCCTTCACTTTCGAATTGCAGTTCTCCGCCATAGACGCCCTTTTGCCAGGGACTGTATCTCTTCCTCTCATTTTCCAGTGGGTCTCTCTTCCCTTCATTCCGGAATCCGAACAGCATAACGTGTAAGAATGCTGCCAGTGTGCTTTTTCCCCAGCCGTTTCCCTCACAGACGGTGTTGCAGCCATCTGTAAAATCATATGTAAAGTCACTTAGTTTTCCGAAATTCTCAATGTGACATTTGATCAGTTTCATGCGTCCAGGATCTCCTCTCCGGCCAGTGCCTGCAATCCGTAATGTATCACTGTCGCCTTGTCCTCTTCCGGCAGATCTGCCCTGCCCATGACAGTACGGATAAACTCTCCCTTTAAGGACTTATCCTTTGCAAAAGCAGCATAATCCACCAGATACTCAGAGCTGTCCTTAATCTTCACAAAATAAAAAAGGTGGCTGAACTGATGTAACAGAAAGTCAATATCCTTTTCACTTTCCACATCTATTTTCCCGACCAGTTCATACTTGATCAGACTTTTCTCCGGGTAACCTTTCCCGGCTGTCTCGGCTCTCATCCGTTCCATGATTTCCGTCGTGGATTCACAACCGGTAATATCCACCGGGATGGTATAGAGCTTTCGGGATGCGAAAGGAATAAACGTACTGTCAATTGTACCTGTCAGCTCATCAATGTCAAGCATCACAAATCCATGCTCTCCGCATTCATCAAACCCTCTGCCCTCCAGACAGCCGGGATAACAATAGACGCCTCTCGCATCCAGACGCTCTTTTTTATAGCTGTGGATGTGTCCCAGGGCAAGATAATCAATTCCCTTATTTTTCAATGCCGTCAGATGAATGATCTCCGCCTTATCTCTCGCACTGTATTCCGATTCCTGCCCATGCAGGACTACAATGTTGCATTGATCCACATCCAGTGACAGCGTATTATATATGCTTCCACTGTTTTCCGGTGTCAGTTCCACCCCAGTAACCGCAACTCCCTTACCGGAGGTATTCTCCGTCCCTGAAAGTTCATAGCTTGTCCAGTTGTTCCCAAATAGATGAAGATTCTCCGGAAGTTCCGAAAGACCGGACGTAAAGCTTCCTTCGTCATGATTCCCCTGTAAGTAATAAAAAGCTATTTTGGGATGTCCCTGAATTAAGTCTTTTACCACATTCCGGGCGGTAGCGGATACGTTTTTCGTATCGAACAGATCTCCTGCGATTATGATCGCCGCCACGCCCTGCTCTGCCCCGTAGGTAACCATATTCTGAAAAGTAGTCAGCAATTCCGTCTTGCGTTCTCTCGCTTTTTCTTTGGTCAGATTTGCACTCATTTTGGAATCCAGATGGATATCCGCACAATGGATGATTTTCATATTGCTGCCTCCTGTATCGTCTCTGTAATACATGTCGTGTCTTAAAATATCTTAAAACAAGGTCGTACGGATCTGTATTTACAGACATTTTTATTATATACGAATCTCTGTTCGATTACAACAAAAACGTATCGGCAGTGAGACATTCGATCTCATTTTCCGATACGTTTTATTTACTACCTGTTTCCGTCCAGCTTCAGTAAATCCGAAAAGCTTTGCAAGGGGTATGTTACAAAAGCAAAAGCTGCTGCCTCCCCTAATCCCGCACTGTCGAATCCTCCGGCTTTTGCTGCCAGAATACCGGCTTTTGCATCTTCCACAACCAGGCATTTTCCCGGACACAGCCCCAGATACTGTGCTGCACACAGAAACACTTCCGGGTCCGGTTTTGACCTTGTAATATTGGTTCCGTCGCTGACGGCATCGAAATATCCGGTAAGCCCAAGCCTTTTTAAGATCAGTTTGGTGTTTTTGCTGGAAGATCCTATTGCCAGTTTTCGTCCGCGGCTTCGCAGCGTATCCATAGTCTTCCGGACTTCTTCGGACAAATCCGCCTCGCCCATATTTTGCAGCAGACCTACATATAATTGGTTCTTCTTTTCCGCAAGTGCTGCTTTTTGCGCTGCGGTGAGCGGTTCACCGTGATATTCTTCCAGCAAAATCTCCAGACTGTCCATACGGCTCACCCCCCGCATCCGGTCATTGATCCGGTCATCAAAATTAATTCCGAGTTGATCCGCTATCTGTTTCCATGCCAGGAAATGATATCGGTCCGTATGGCAAATGACACCATCCAGATCAAATATTATTCCCTGATAGTTTTTCCTACGCATGCAGACTGCCTGCCGTAATCAGTTTGCCTGACTTCCTGTCAAAGAGCAGGATATCCTCTCCGCCAACTTCGAATTTCACTTCCTGTCCGATCTTGTATGCTGTATTTCCAAATACTACACCGGTCAGCAGAAAATCTCCGATGCGAAGCTTAATCGTGGATTCCATACCGGTGGGCATAGCACCGTAGATCACGCCGTCCAGACCTGCACCATCGTGTAATTGCAGGGCTTCGGGACGTACACCGATGACAAAATCCTCGTTGGTGATCACGGGAGCTTCCTGCAGTGCGTAATCGTCCTCGTTCACTCTGGCAATATGATACTTGAAGACTTCATCCTTATTGGATTTCTCCACAGCTTTCTTATCCTGCATTTTCTCTTTGTGACGGGCTGCCTCATCAGCTTCGTTCTTATCTCTCTCTGCAAACCATCTTAGCAGATCCAGATGTTCTTTCGGAACAAACTTTGCCTTTCTACCGTCTAAGATCGTCACATCCAGGCTGCCGTTTTCATTCTGCACACCCTTGGCTTCGATAAAATTAATGGAAGGATTTCCTACGAAATCAGCCACAAACAGGTTGTTGGGTCTGCTGTACACAGTCAACGGTGCTTCATACTGCTGCAATACACCGTTGTTGATCAGACAGATCTTCGTTGCCAGTGTCATAGCTTCCATCTGGTCATGGGTTACATATACGAAGGTGCTTCCGGTCTCTACATGCAGACGCTGCAGTTCATATCTCATTTCCAGACGGAGTTTCGCATCCAGGTTAGACAGTGGCTCATCCATGAACAGTACCTGGGGTTCCGGTGCCAGTGTTCTGGCAATAGCAACTCTCTGCTGCTGTCCACCGGACAGTTCTGCGGGATAACGGTTCATGAACATTCCGATCTTAACGATACGAGATACTCTGCGTACCGCCAGGTCTATCTCTTCCTTGGAATATTTTCTGACCCTGGTTACTACCTTGCCACCGGATACGACTTCGAATTTCTCGTTAAGCTCTTCCCCTTTTTCCTTATGACCTGCCAGGATGCTGTCCAGCTTGGCAGTCAGTTCCTGCTTCTTTTGTTTTGATACACTTTCTTTGTCTGCTGCCTCGTGGAGTTTATAATTATACAGCTCCTTTGCAGTATAGATAGAAATGGTATAATTATCGATCAGCTTCAGGTAGACCATATCCAGGTCTAATTTTCCCTTTTTATCTCTACATTCCTCAATGAGTTTTACCAGCTCTCCCGGATTCTCCAGTGCCTTGATCATACTTTTTAAAGCTTTGGCATCCTCATCGATCACGGGAAGTTCTTCCTTGATATTGCCCAGTCCGAAGGAGATGTTCTGGTATACCGTCATGTTCGGCCACAGTGCGTAGTTTTGGAACAGGAATCCGACTTTTCTCTTATTTGCAGGAACATTGATTCCCGCTTCACTGTCGAATACCACCCGGTCTCCGATCTTGATCTGCCCGCTGGTAGGGGTCTCCAGACCGGCGATCATACGTAAAGTAGTGGTCTTGCCGCAACCGGAGGGACCAAGCAGAGTGATAAAGGAATTGTCCTCCATATCCAGACTCAGATCATCTACCGCATAGAATTTTCCCCAACGTTTTGTAACATGTGTTAATTTGATTTCCGGCATAGTTATTTACCTCCGATACCTTCATCCAGGCTGGCCCCGGTCAGTTTATTTACCAAAGTGTTAAAGATCAGGATCGTTACGATCAGGATCAGGTTGATGGCGCTGGAAAATGCATACAGTCCCATCTCATCGAAATAATCCAGTGTCGTGGAGAGGATAAAGCCCTGCGTACATAGCAGTAAGAACAGGGACAGCTCTCGCAGACAGGTCATGAACGGAAGCATATATCCGTTGATAATGGAAGACTTCTGGATCGGAACGATGATCCGCAGCATCCGCTTGTACCAGGGAATATCCTGGATGATGGCCGCTTCCTCGATCTCTCCCGACAGCTGTAGCATGGAGTTCAGTGCACTTCTGCTGGCGAAAGGAATGTACTTGATCACGCCTGCGATGATCAGCAATGTGTAAGTATTGAACAGGTTGATCTTGTCATTGGAGAACAGGATGAAGAAAGCTGCGCCCACTGCCAGGGACGGCATCAGGTACGGCAGGAATGCCACACCGTTGACGTAATTTGCCCACTTGCTTCTCCGGTTCTTGGATACTGCATAACCGATCAGGGTGCCGATCGTACCTGCGATCAGAGCACAGCAGACAGCGACTAACATTGTTCCCTTGAATGCTCTCCAGATCAGCGGATTGTGGAGGATACCGGGCTGTCCGTACAGAGCACCGGCTCCGTTGTTATCCGTCAGCCACCACTTGGTGGTCAGAGCGCTGGGATCCATGGTGTACAGGAAACTGTAATCTCCCGGATTCGGAAGGAAAGTCTCCAGTGCGAAGGACAGGATTGGGAAAATACTGGTGAAGAAGGTGATAACGATCAGAATGACCGCGATCAGATATTTCCCGACTTTTCCTAAGTTGATCTTGGAGATCTGTCCGGATTTACCGGTAACCGTCGTATAATTCTTACGGCTCTTTAAGCTCATTTGGTTCATTAACAGGATCGCCACACCGAAGATCATCATGATGATGGCAAGAATACTGGCTTCCCCGGTATACTTGGAGTTCATGGAGATGTACTTGGTGGATAGAGTGGTCAGTCCCAGATAGTGAGGTACGGGATAACTTCCCATGGCGCTTCCGAATACCAGCAGGATCGTGGAAAGGATCGCCGGCTTTACCATAGGTAAGGTAATGCGGAACATGGTCTTCCACTTCGGTGTATCCAAAATCGTCGCTGCTTCCTCCAGATTGGCATCCATGTTGCGGAAGATGCCGCCGATCAGGATGTAGGCAAAGGGGGCATAATGCAGTCCCAATACTACTGCACTGGGGAACAGCCCCAGGCACCACCATTTGGGCATCGTAATGTGAAAGAGCGAAGCCAGCAGTCCGTTGGAGGTTCCGGTGACTGCATTACTGTTGAATACATTCTGCCATACCACTGCCAGTGTCCACTGGGGCATGATGTAGGGGAAAATAAAAATGGAGCTTAAATATTTTTTACATTTTAAATTGGTTCTCGTAATTAAGAATGCGAACAAACCGCCGAACAAAATGGAGATCAGGCAGGTAAAGACTGCCAAAAGAACAGTATTTAACAGCGGTGTCCACAGATTTGTTCTCGCCAGTTTACTGGTGAACAGATCCACATAGTTAGCAAAGGAATATCCGCCTGCCTTTCCGGTAAGATGTGCATCGATGGTGCCCGGATGGATCTTGAAGGTATCCTCGACGATTGCCACGATCGGCGCCACTGTGGTAAAGGTAAGTACGATACCAAACAGAAGCAGAATGATATTTTGCGGCTTGGAGAAATACGTCTTGATCTTGTTCAGAACAATCACCATCTTGCTTGTTTTTTTTGCGGCACTCTGATTCATGGTTAACCTCTCTTCCCAATACAAGCTTATGTCCTGTAGAACCATTCATCCCTGCGAATCAGAAAACTGCTACTTACATGCAGGCATGATGTAGCAGATTTTCTGATTCTGACAGGACGAATAGTCACTCTTTTATATCATATATCACTCATATCACTCAGCAGTATACTTCGGCAACAGCTCGATCCAGCTTCCTACCGTGAAGGATACGGATGCGCAGTACTCAGGATCTTCCAGCACCAGTTCACCGTCGGTAGACCACCAGTCAAAGCCTCTGTCGTTCTTGCTCTCATATACCACATTACCGTTCTCATCGTTACCACCGGTGCTGTGCTGATAGGTAGCTTCGATTGCTTTGGCGACTTCAGGGTTTGCAGAATAACCGCCCATGTCTTTGCCCCATGCGCTGAAGCCGTCTTCCGTACAGGTCATGTAAGCGATGAAAGCACATGCAGTCCAGGGCAGCGGGCTGTTATCGGTAACAAACAGATAATGGCAGTAACCGTATCCACCGATTCCCTTATAACCATCCTGATAAGCGGCAACCTTGATATTGTTCACAGATACACCTGCGGATTCTTCTACGGAGCGCAGCTTACTGTATACTAACAGTCCACACTGATCGGTAGCGGAATCGGATACCAGCGTATTACAGATAGGTCCATCATCGGTCTGGGCATTGTAGCTGCCTACCCAGAGTTTGATCCATGCCAGGGCATATTTACCATCAGCGCCTAAGCCTAAATCATTGGCTTCGGATTCCATCTCATCAATCGTGGGCTGGAAGTAAGCCTGCTCATCAGCGGGTAATGCATTGAAAGCATCCTTTAACATAGCTGCGTATTTGTCTTCGGTCAGCATGTACAGGAAATTCTTACCTACAACCTCGGAATCAATATCCATAAACAATGCGTGAGTTCCTTCCGCTACGAAGTCCCAGCAGTTGTCATATACTTTATCTCCGGTACAGTTGTATTCGAATACCTTATTCAGCGTCTGTAATGCCAGATAACCGTCCACCGCATCGGGTGTGGTTCCGTTAGCCTCTGCCCATTCCTTGGGAATGAACGTATCCAGTATTCCGGTCTGTGTCATCTTGGATTCGATCTGATTACCATCCTGGATCAGGGTCATTGCGAAGGTTCCTTCCGGCTTCAGGGAATCAGCGGTCAGCTGTTCAAAGATCTTGTTGTTCTTAGGCTGCTGCCAGTCAAATTCCATGCTGTAAGAAGGATCAATAGACTGCAGATACTCGATGAACAGAGGAAGTGCTGCTTTACCACGGCTGGAATTACCTACACCGTAAAAGGTCTTGCCGTTGGATTCTTCGATGGCCTTCTGTGCCAGTTCCTCCATGGTCATTCCTTCTGCCTGTTTGATGATCTGCTGAGTTGCAGTAAGATTTGCGTCGTCGGCTACCTCCGGGGTCTTGGTCTCTGCCACCGTCTCGGTTCCGGCTGTCTGTGTGTTATCTGCGCTTCCAGTTGCCTGGTTCTGGGTCTCGCTGCTGCCGCATCCGGCTAACATACCAACACTCAGTGCACAGATCATAAGTAACGATACTACTCTTTTCTTCATATGCTGTCCTCCCTTGAAACATATAGTTTGTATAACCCTTCATGGTCCACTTACTTGGAATGGGATGTTTCCCACTTCCGTTCTGATGATTCTATTATACGTTGGGAGTTCAGCAATTTGTATAAGGTAAAACTGTTATTATTTTAATATTTCTGATATTATGTATAATATTTCTGCTATTTTCTCGATTCGTTTGTGCAATCTGTTATCTCTTCAGGCTTCTGTCTTGATATTCCGAAGGTGTTACACCGACAATCCGCTTAAAGCTGCTGGAAAAATGTGCAATATCACGATATCCCACCTGCTCTGCCACCTCATAGACTTTATTTCTGCAGTCATTTAATAATTTCATGGCTGTCCGCATCCGCACTCTGGTAATATAAGCCGCCACCGTATAATCCGTCTCCTTTTTGAAAGTATGACTTAAATGTCCCTCGCTGATTCCCACATGTTCTGCGATCTCTGACACGCATAACTCAGGATTTTCATAATGTTCGGTAATATAATCCACTGCGGCCATGACGTATTTGCTCTTGTCGCCTTTGTTCAGTACCAACTCCGGAAGCTGATCATCGCCAGCCTTTTCCTCACGTTCCTGTGTCTTTTTCCGTTTATCCAATGCATTATTCACTGCCTGCTCCAGCTCTCCGTCCCCGAAGGGTTTTAACAGATAATCACTTGCAAACAGCTTCAGGGCACTCTGTGCATAGGAAAAATCACTGTATGCGGTTAAAAAAATCACACTGACATCATTGCCTTCTGCCCGCAGTTCCTTCAGCATTTCGATACCGTCCATTTTGGGCATACGGATATCGCAGATCAGCAGATCCGGATGATATTTCCGCACGGCTTCCAGTCCTTCGATTCCGTTGCCGGCTTCCGCCACGACGACACAGTTCAGTGCCTGCCAGTCTGTCTCCATCACGATTCCTCTGCGCACCAACATTTCATCATCTATTACGATTACTTTGTACATAACCCAATTCCTCCCTGTCTTTTGCACCCTATGTCTTTTGTTTTTCTTTCCTTTTCGTCTTTCCCCTCTGAATCACTCTCTTGAATTATTCTCTTTGCTGCTTCCTTTTCAGGCTTTTTCTCTTCTGACCGGCAGTCGCAATGTCACCCTGGTACCTCCGGATTCCTTACCATCCTTTGTAGTTTGGATATTTCCATCCGATTTTTCCATGTAAATACCGTATTCCTCACCGTAAGTCAGCCTGATAATGGTGTCAACATTTGATACTCCGATATGTCCCACAAGCTGCTCCTGTCTCCTGTGATTGATTGCCTCCATTAAATCATCCGGAGCTCCGCAGCCATCGTCAGTCACCTCAATGCAGAGTACACCGGTCTTCCCTGTAATCCGCACATGGATATTTCCCTCTTCGCTCTCTTTTAATCCGTGTAACACTGAATTCTCTACAATCGGCTGAATAATCAGCTTCGGGATTACACAATCTTCCAGTCCTTCTTCCATTTCCACGGAATAGGAAAACTTATCATTGAAACGAATTTTTTGGATATCTACATAGCAATTCACCAACTCCAGTTCTTCCCTGAGACAGATAAACTGCCTCTTGGAGATACTGGTACGCAGAATCTTGGCCAATCCGGCTGCCATGGTCGCAATCTCCGGAATATGATTGGCCTTTGCCACCCATTTCATGGTATCCAGCGTATTGTACAGAAAATGGGGGTTCAGCTGCGCCTGCATCATGGCAATGTGAGATGCATTAAGTTCTTTCTGCTTCTCTATCTTCTCCTGCACATTCTGTTCCAGTTCATTTGCCATGATATTAAAATTCCTTGACATCTGCCCCAGCTCATCTTCTCTTTCGGAAGCGATCCTTACAGTCAGGTCTCCCTCCTGCAAAGTGCGCATGGCAGTATTCATCCGTTCGACGGGGCGCGTCATATTTCTGCCTACATGGGATGCCACACCTACACACAATAAAATACTGATGATCAGCATTACGGTAAGTACACTGTACATGGAATTCAGTACTTCCGTGGAAAATACACTTGGACATGCCATTACCGTATATAATCCGGTATTTCCCAAAGGTTCTATCAACAATTCTCCTGCGCGATAAACCCCCAGTAACTTATGTCCCTTCATCAGCTCTTCTCTAATCTTGTCAGTCTGCAGATTACCGCTTTCAAAAATCGTTCGCCAATAGGTATCTAAAAAGGCGACTTCCGCCTTACTGTTTCCGTTATCATAGAGCAGTTTTTCAAAATTTTCAGCCCGCATGCCGATAACGATGTAGCCCTCTAAGGTATTCTCCTTCCCGAGCAGTTTCCCTGCAGCATACATCAAAATGTCTTTATCATTAGGCTCCGCCCTGCGCAGAACCAGATTTTCTTCACTTTCTTCGACAGCCTTCAGAATGCCCCAGTATACCGGCAAATCTGTTCCGGCATTTCCCTGAGCCGTGGTATAAATACATTTTCCGGTTTTATCATACAGGTCAACCTGCGCATACTCCCGCAGCCCTGACACTTCCCGGTAAAATTGCAGATAAATCTTACTCTTTGACCAGGAATCCTCTTCATTGATCTGCCCCACGATTTTACTGTTCGCATTAATGCTTTCTACTGTTTCCTCGAAATTTTTAAAAAGATGAAGCACACCGGCATCTATTTGTTCTGCCTGCTCTGTCACTCTTTTTTCATAATCACTGTTGATCTTCGTCTCCATAGTCTGAATGAGAGATACGCCGAACAGCAACAAAGGGAACAGTGCTACCACAGCAAAACAGAATAACAGTTGTCTGTAAAATGACTTTTTGATCCATTTTTTCATCTGTTTTCCTCTTGTAGTCTCTCCCACGCAGTCAGGATATTTTCTTTTTCCCGTGCAGCCCATTGAATATCATAATCAATTGCCTTTAACTTATTTTTTTCCTGAATTGCGTATTCATCCATATCATTTCGAACTGTTCTGCGGAAAAATTTTTCTTCCACAAGTCTTTGTACATCAGTACTTACCGTAAACTCCAAAAAAGCTTTTGCGTTCTCCGGATGCCTGCATCCTTT
Organism: Clostridium sp. AM34-9AC; assembly: GCF_003480225.1. Classification (NCBI taxonomy): domain Bacteria; kingdom Bacillati; phylum Bacillota; class Clostridia; order Eubacteriales; family Clostridiaceae; genus Clostridium; species Clostridium sp. AM34-9AC. The sequence continues at coordinate 2,371 of NZ_QUIU01000036.1, read as the reverse complement.
TACAATCGCAGTTGCATCCGGAATCGCACTGGTTCCGTCCTGCGGATAAATTACAGTAATGTCCTCTCCTTCCAGAATTTTCTGCCTGGCCATACCTTCACTGGTGATTCCCACCAGCCTCGTTCCTGCGTTTACTTCCTCCAATACTTCCCCGGATGATGGAGAAATATTGCCATCCAAGGTATCACAGAAGTTGCGTATAATCGTCTCCTCATCTTCACCCAGTACTTGCAGCATAGTGCAAAGTGCTGTATAACTGCTTCCCGACTTTGTTGGATCCGCAAATGCAATTTTCCCTTCCCAACGATCTGTCTGAAGTTCTGCCCAGGTCTTAGGCGCAGCTACAGGATAAACCAGCTTATTATTATAGATAAAAACAGTCGGTAATACAGAAAAAGGAGTGTAGACATCTTCCTCTGCGCGATATTGCTCCTGAATCCGTTCTGCCTCACTGACCGTGTATGGCTGAAAATAATCTCTGCATTCTTCAAAGCTTTCAATTCCACCGCCAAACATAACATCAAACGTCCCCGGCTCGTCCTGCTGTAATTCATCAAAAAGTGCTATCGTATCTCCTGCTTTCAATTCTACAAAAATACCGGTACGTTCTTCAAATTCTTTAATGATCGGTTCGTATACATCCTCTTTATGCGAAGTATAGATAACAAGCTTTTTATCCTCCGGAATCTGATAGATTTCTTCCTGCGTCTGACTACATCCGGTAAACAAAAGCATTGCTCCTGCCATTGTCAGAATGCCGGCAATTCTGCTGCATTTCTTACTCATTGTCCCCATATTTTACCCTTATTCTTCTCTTCCTTTTTTAATTTGGTACCTTCGTCCATTTTTCTACTTATGAGGTACCACTACTCTCTGTCATCCGGCAAATCCTAAGCATTCGGTCGTACTGCACATACATTTTCTGCACTTCATTTTCCAGAATATAGTAGTGACGAATATACGGAACAAGCAAAATCAGAATCACCACCGGAAGCAAGATTGAAAAAAGGCTGTCGGAAATCACGTTCAAAAGAATTGCCAGCATCTCCAGTAGTGCAAAAGTCACCGTCACGATCAGATGAATCAAACGCTCATGTTGGAAAAAACTTATCTGTGTCAAATGTTCTTTCAGCTTGTCCCTGACGATTCGTTCCCGTTCATTCGCATCCTGCTCTTCTGTCCGCGTGATACCTCCTGCATTACCATCTTCCTGCGTCTGTGCGCTCTGTTCCGTTTTCTCCAGCCATTCATCAATACTTCTCCGATATTGCAAAATACGTTGTTCCATGGTGTCTGCCACCTTTCCGATATTTGTATTACTCCATCATAGCGATTCTTTTGTTGTTCGTCAATGCGGTACGGGGACTAAATAAAGAAATAAAAAACGCCTCTATGCAAATGCATAAAGACGACACAAATTTTTGAGTATAAAAATGGGGCCTATAGGGCTCGAACCTATGACCCTCTGCTTGTAAGGCAGATGCTCTCCCAGCTGAGCTAAGACCCCATAAAGATTAATGAAAATCTTTAGCGACCCAGATCGGACTCGAACCGACGACCTTCGCCGTGACAGGGCGACGCTCTAACCAACTGAGCCACTGGGCCATATTTATTATTTATCTTATGAAATAGAACTGCTTTCAGTGGACCTTCGGGGACTCGAACCCAGGACCGACCGGTTATGAGCCGGTTGCTCTA
>NZ_QUIU01000036.1:0-640 GCF_003480225.1 Clostridium sp. AM34-9AC | reverse complement strand
GGGGCCTATAGGGCTCGAACCTATGACCCTCTGCTTGTAAGGCAGATGCTCTCCCAGCTGAGCTAAGACCCCATAAAGATTAATGAAAATCTTTAGCGACCCAGATCGGACTCGAACCGACGACCTTCGCCGTGACAGGGCGACGCTCTAACCAACTGAGCCACTGGGCCATATTTATTATTTATCTTATGAAATAGAACTGCTTTCAGTGGACCTTCGGGGACTCGAACCCAGGACCGACCGGTTATGAGCCGGTTGCTCTAACCAACTGAGCTAAAGGTCCGCAACCCTTTCGGGACTGATCTGTGATCAGATGACTCCAACGGGAATCGAACCCGTGTTACCGCCGTGAAAGGGCGATGTCTTAACCGCTTGACCATGGAGCCGCAATATTTATTTTCTTATGAAAAAACTCCCCGAGTAGGGCTCGAACCTACAACAACTCGGTTAACAGCCGAGTGCTCTACCATTGAGCTATCGAGGAAAATGTCTTTGCGTAGCAAAGCCATTTAAGAAAATGCTACGCATTTTCCGTGCATTGCCAAGCTACTTATAAAGGGAATTTTGTTCCCTCAAAACCGAACACTGAAATCTCATCTTTATACCCTAACTTACATCCTTTTCCTATCCAAAACCTTTG
>NZ_QUIU01000035.1:0-32909 GCF_003480225.1 Clostridium sp. AM34-9AC | reverse complement strand
AGAAAAGCTCCCTCGCAGGAAGGCGCTTTGTCTACAGCCTGGGCACTGTGTGGAAACACACAGTGCTTTTTTGTGTATACGATGAGCGAGACTACTCGATTGCACCGTGTCATGTGGTCGGTTTATTTTCCATGTGGACAGGATGCTGTGGGGACAGTGGAACTTAAGTGCCGATAAGGCAAAAAACTATAAGTTGTATAACGAATTGTGCAATTTGTCAAAATATTGTTACGCGATGAAATGGGGATTGACAAAACGGAACTATACAAAGTATACAAAAAAAGTGACACGAACGTAAAAACGACAGAAAAGAAATTTAAATACAAAATAAGTTATCCACATCCAAAATGCCAGAAAATAGGATAAAAGTTACTTATACACCAAGTTATACACATTATCCACAGAAAAACCGGCACTGCAAGGGGGATAAATTTACGAAAAAACAGGAACAAATGTTTTGTGAACATGTAATAAAAATAGTAAAATGACAGGATTTGTCGATTTTAGGGTTGACATACAGAATGTCAAAAACAAGTAAAAAACTTCTTAAATTGTTGCAAAAAGCTGTGCTATTGTGCTATAATGACTATACAATAAATACAAGGGATGCTACATAAAACCTTGTAAATAAATACTTGGAAGGGATGATCAGCATGAAGTTTATTATTGTTGGCAGAAACATCGAAGTTACACCAGGATTAAGAGCAGCAGTGGAGGAAAAGATCGGCAAGCTGGACAAGTATTTCAATCCCGACACAGAAGTACATGTAACATTAAGCGTTGAAAAAGAACGTCAGAAAATTGAGGTGACCATTCCGGTAAAGGGAAGCATTATCCGTTCGGAGCAGGTAAGCAACGATATGTATGTATCCATTGATCTGGTGGAAGAGATCATTGAGAGACAGTTGAAAAAATATAAGAACAAGATCGTTGACAAACAGCAGGCGGCAGCTTCTTTCAGCAAAGCCTATGTAGAGAATGATTACACAGACGATGACGAGATCAAGATCGTTCGTACCAAGAAGTTCGATATCAAGCCCATGTATCCCGAGGATGCCTGCATTCAGATGGAACTGTTGGGACACAACTTCTTCGTATTCTGCAACGCAGAGACAGATCAGGTAAATGTAGTGTACAAGAGAAAGGGCGATACCTACGGACTGATCGAGCCGGAAGTATAAAACCGGACAGAAAATTAAATAAAGACAAATTTACAGCCTGCCGGAGTTTCCGGCAGGCTGTTTTGTTGTATGGGAAATGATATGCCCCGGAGATTTTCGAATTGTCTGAATACCGGAAAAATCAGAAACATAACCTGTAAGGAGGAACTGAGAGCAGGACAGGGAATGGACAGAGAAAAGAGAATGCGGGCATGGATCCGGGCAGAGGTGATGCTTCTATTTATAATGATGGGAGCATTTCTGCTCAGGGAGACAGGGCGGACAGAAAGCATGGAACAGGCGGTGGTCACCGCGACCTCGGCTGCGGGAAAGGATTATATCAAATGGGTGGACTTTACCGTATCCTATGAAGCGCTCTGCCAGGCATATGACTGGGATGTGGATACGTTTGACACGGAACATCATGTGGAGTGGATCCCGCTGCTTGCATATACCGCAGCCAGAACCGGAGGGGAATTTGACAAAAAGGCGCTGAAGATCCTGAACGAGACGTCGGAGAAGCTGGCGGAGGGAGAGGCAGAGATAGAAACTCTCACAAAAGATATGAAATACTATCCGTATTATCTGGAAGCTTACAGCGCGGCGCTGGGAGGACTGGTGGGAGAATACGAGGCAGAGGTGATCGGAGAAGACGGACAGAGCACCTGGCAGAAAAAATACGGATTAAAAGGTTATTGCCCCATTGCGAGAGGATTTGATTATACTCATTATGATGATTTCGGGGCGGGAAGAAGCTACGGATATAAACGAAGGCATCTGGGCCATGACATGATGGGGCTCGTCGGTGTACCTATCATTGCTGTCGAGTCCGGCACTGTGGAAGCCCTGGGCTGGAACCAGTACGGCGGCTGGCGCATTGGTATCCGCAGCTTTGATAATAAGCGCTACTATTACTATGCACATCTGCGGCAGAACTACCCCTATGCGGAAGGACTGGAAGAAGGCAGCGTGGTGACGGCGGGGGATGTGATCGGTTATATGGGACATACCGGTTACAGTACCACAGAAAATGTAAATAATATAGAAGTAACCCATCTGCACTGGGGATTGGAACTGGTCTTTGATGAAGAACAGAAAGAGAGTGACAACGAGATCTGGATCGATGTCTATCCGCTGACCTGTTTTCTGGCAAAACACACGCAGGAAGTGCAGAAAGTCGAGGGAACAAGAGAGTGGATCCGCACTACAAAAATCCGTGAATTCTGATTTCTAAAAATTTCATTTGTTATTTTGTTATTTTTTTGACAAAAGCATTGCAAAACAGATTTCGCTATGTTAAAATGGGGACAGTGAAATGATAAAAAAATAACAATCTACATTTCAGAAAGCAAACCAAACGAAAACAAAAAGTGGAGGACAAACAAATGGCAAAGAAAGTTGTATTAGCAGGCGCTTGCCGTACCGCAATCGGTACCATGGGCGGAACCTTAAGCACAACTCCTGCACCGGAGCTGGGCGCAATCGTTATCAAGGAGGCTCTGAAGAGAGCAGGCGTTGCTCCCGAAGCAGTTGACCAGGTATATATGGGATGTGTAATCCAGGCTGGCCAGGGACAGAACGTAGCACGTCAGGCAGCTATCAAAGCCGGACTTCCCATCGAAGTTCCCGCAGTTACCATGAACGTGGTATGTGGTTCTGGCCTGAACTGTGTGAACCAGGCGGCACAGATGATCATGGCCGGTGATGCAGATATCGTAGTAGCAGGTGGTATGGAGAACATGTCCATGGCTCCTTACGCAATTCCTCAGGGACGTTACGGATATCGTATGGGTAACGCAACCATGGTTGATACCATGATCAAAGATGCACTTTGGGATGCTTTCAATGATTATCATATGATCAAGACCGCAGACAACATCTGCGAAGAGTGGGGACTTACCCGTGAAGAACTGGATGAGTTCGCATTAAAGAGCCAGTTAAAGGCTGAAGAAGCTCAGAAGAACGGCGCCTTCAAGGCAGAGATCGTTCCCGTAGAAGTTAAGAAGAAAAAAGAGACCATCGTATTCGATACCGATGAAGGCCCTCGTCATGGTTCTACCATCGAAGGTCTGGCTAAGCTTCGTGCCATCAATCCCGGTGGATTCGTTACCGCAGGTAACGCTTCCGGTATCAACGACGGTGCAGCAGCTATCGTTGTTATGAGCGAAGAGAAGGCTAAGGAGCTGGGCGTTAAGCCTATGGCTACTTTCGTAGCAGGCGCTCTGGCTGGTGTTCGTCCCGAGGTTATGGGTATCGGCCCTGTAGCTTCTACCAAGAAGGTAATGGCTAAGACCGGTATGAAGATCGAAGACTTCGATATCATCGAGGCTAACGAAGCATTCGCAGCACAGTCCGTAGCAGTTGGTAAGGAACTGGGCATTGATGTAGATAAGCAGCTGAACCCCAACGGTGGTGCTATCGCACTGGGTCATCCCGTAGGAGCTTCCGGATGCCGTATCCTGGTAACTCTGCTGCATGAGATGCAGGCAAGAGGTGCCAAGACCGGTCTGGCTACTCTGTGCATCGGCGGTGGCATGGGCTGCTCCACCATCGTTAAGATCGAGGATTAATTTTATAAATATTCGCTGGGGCGGTAGAATCTCTATCGCCTTAGTGTGGTTTTGAAAACACGAATAGAAATGTGAAATGAGGTAAAAACATGGATTACATTTTGTATGAGCAGAATGGTAATGTGGCAACTATCACCATTAACCGTGAGAAAGCACTGAACGCACTGAATTCTCAGGTGCTGGATGAACTGAACGCTACATTGGATGCAGTAGATCTGGCAACGGTTCGCTGCCTGGTGATCACCGGTGCAGGTGCTAAGTCCTTCGTGGCAGGCGCAGATATCGGAGAGATGAGCAGCCTGACCAAGGCAGAAGGCGAAGCATTCGGCAAGAAGGGTAACGATGTGTTCCGCAAGATCGAGACCTTCCCCATTCCCGTGATCGCAGCTGTCAACGGCTTCGCTCTGGGTGGTGGATGTGAGATCTCCATGAGCTGTGATATCAGAATCTGTTCCGATAATGCAGTATTCGGACAGCCCGAAGTAGGACTGGGAATCACTCCCGGCTTCGGTGGAACCCAGAGACTGGCTCGTCTGGTAGGTGCAGGCATGGCAAAGCAGATGATCTACACCGCACGTAATATCAAGGCGGCAGACGCTTACAGAATCGGTCTGGTAAATGAGGTATACAGCGCCGAGGTTGATGCTGATGGCAATGTAGTAAAGAGCGCACAGGAAGTAATGCTGGCAGCAGCACAGAAGATGGCAGCGACCATCGCCAAGAACGCTCCCATCGCTGTACGCAACTGCAAGAAGGCTATTAATGATGGCCTGGATGCAGATATGGATCAGGCAGTAGTCATTGAAGAGAAGCTGTTCGGAGACTGCTTCGAGACAGAAGATCAGAAGTATGGCATGGCTTTCTTCCTTGACAAGAACAAGGAGAAGGTAAAAGAGCCTTTTAAGAACTGCTAATCATTACGAATATAAAAGTATAAAATCAGGAGGATTTACCATGAAAGTAGGTATTATCGGTGCAGGTACTATGGGACAGGGCATTGCAAAGGCATTTGCCCAGGTAGACGGATATGAAGTAGCTCTTTGCGATATCAAGCAGGAGTGGGCTGACGGCGGCAAGGCCAAGATCGTAAAAGGCTATGCAAGACTGGTAGAAAAAGGAAAGATGACTCAGGAAGCAGTTGACGCTATCGTAGCTAAGATCACTCCGGGCCTGAAGGAAGATCTGTGTGCAGACTGCGATCTGATCGTAGAAGCTGCATTTGAGAATATGGAAGTTAAGAAGACCACCTTCGGTGAGCTGGACAAGATCTGCAAGCCCGAGTGTGTATTTGCTTCCAACACTTCCAGCCTTTCCATTACCGAGATCGGCAACGGACTGACCCGTCCTCTGATCGGTATGCACTTCTTCAATCCCGCAGACCGTATGAAGCTGGTTGAGGTAATTGCAGGTGTGAATACTCCCGCAGAGACCGTGGATACCATCAAGAAGATCTCCGAAGAGATCGGCAAGACTCCCGTACAGGTGAACGAGGCAGCAGGCTTTGTTGTTAACCGTATCCTGATCCCTATGATCAATGAAGCAGCTTTCATCAAGATGGAAGGTGTATCCGATATCGCAGGTATCGACGCAGCTATGAAGCTGGGCGCTAATCATCCCATGGGACCCCTGGAACTGGGCGATTTCGTAGGACTGGATATCTGCCTTGCCATCATGGATGTTCTGTACAACGAGACCGGCGACAGCAAGTATCGTGCATGCCCTCTGATCCGTAAGATGGTTCGCGGCGGTAACCTTGGTGTGAAGACCGGCAAGGGCTTCTATGTATACAATGCAGACCGCACCAAGACTCCTGTGGATGCACAGTAGGCAAAAGGTAAAATAACTGTTCGGAGCCGGATACGGCTCTGGACAGTCTAAGTTCATAATTACAACCAAGTATAAATAACAATGGAGGATTAACATCATGGATTTTACATTATCCAAAGAGCATGAGATGGCGAGACAGCTGTTCAAAGAGTTCGCCGAGAACGAAGTAAAACCTCTTGCGCAGGAAGTTGACGAGACCGAAACCTTCCCCAGAGAGACCGTTGAGAAGATGGCTAAGTACGGCTTCATGGGAATTCCCGTTCCCAAGGAGTACGGCGGACAGGGCTGTGATACCCTGACCTACGCTATGTGTGTTGAGGAGCTTTCCAAGGTTTGTGCAACCACCGGCGTTATCGTATCCGCACATACCTCTCTGTGTATCGATCCTATCATGACCTTCGGTACTGAGGATCAGAAGAAGAAATATGTTCCCGATCTGGCAAGCGGCCGTAAGATCGGTGCTTTCGGTCTGACCGAGCCCGGTGCAGGTACCGATGCTCAGGGACAGCAGACTAAGGCTGTATTAGATGGTGACGAGTGGGTCATCAACGGATCCAAGTGCTTCATCACCAACGGTAAAGAAGCTGATGTATATATCGTGATCGCAGTTACCGGTATCGTAGAGAAGAGAGGCAGAAAGATGAAGGAGATTTCTTCCTTTATCGTTGAGAAAGGTACTCCCGGATTTACCTTCGGTACCAAAGAGAAGAAGATGGGTATCAAGGGTTCTTCCACTTACGAGCTGATCTTCACCGACTGCCGTATCCCCAAGGAGAATATGCTTGGTAAGCAGGGACAGGGATTCAAGATCGCAATGCACACTCTGGACGGCGGACGTATCGGTATCGCTTCCCAGGCTCTGGGTATTGCAGAGGGCGCTCTGGAGAGAACCGTTGCTTACACCAAGGAAAGAAAGCAGTTCGGAAAGTCCATTTCCGGATTCCAGAATACACAGTTCCAGCTGGCTGATATGGCTACCAAGGTGGAAGCTGCCAAGATGCTGGTATACAAGGCTGCACGCAAGAAGGACGAGTACAAGACCAATCCTAAGATCTCTTACTCTGTAGAAGCTGCTATGGCTAAGCTGTATGCTGCTGAGGTTGCTATGGAAGTTACTACCAAGGCTGTTCAGCTGCACGGTGGTTACGGTTACATCAGAGAGTACGAAGTTGAACGTATGATGCGTGATGCAAAGATCACCGAGATCTACGAGGGTACTTCCGAAGTTCAGAGAATGGTTATCTCCGCAGATCTGCTGAAATAAGCAAGCAGGCATTTGTCGGAAATTTTATTAGAAAAGTAAGGAGAAAATACAATGAAGATTGTTGTTTGTATTAAGCAGGTGCCCGATACCAAGGGCGGTGTTAAATTCAATCCTGACGGAACTCTTGACAGAGGCGCAATGCTTGCTATCATGAATCCCGATGATAAGGCTGGTCTGGAAGCTGCACTGAAGCTGAAGGACGAGTTCGGCGCAGAAGTTACCGTACTGACCATGGGTCTTCCCAAGGCAGCAGATGCTCTTCGTGAGGCGCTGGCTATGGGCGCTGACAAAGCAATTCTGGTTACCGACAGAGTACTGGGTGGTGCTGATACCTGGGCTACTTCCACTACCATTGCAGGTGCACTGAGAAACCTTGACTATGATCTGATCATTACCGGTCGTCAGGCAATTGATGGTGATACCGCACAGGTTGGTCCTCAGATCGCTGAGCATCTGGGACTTCCCGTAATCTCTTATGCACAGGACATCAAGGTTGAGGGAGACAAGGTGATCGTTCAGAGACAGTATGATGACAGATATCATGTAGTAGAGGCTCAGATGCCCTGCCTGATCACTGCACTGTCCGAGCTGAATAAGCCTCGTTATATGACTCCCGGCGGAATCTTCGATGCATGCAAGGCAGAGATCACTACCTGGGGCAGAGCTGATCTGAAAGATGTTGATGACAGCAACCTTGGTCTGAAGGGATCTCCTACCAAGATCGCAAAGGCATCCGATAAGGTTCGTAAGGGCGCAGGTGAGAAGATCGTTCCCGATTCACCCGAAGACGGAGCAGCTTACATTGTTGCTAAATTCAAAGAAAAGCACATCATCTAATATAGGAGGCAAACCATGGTAACCAATAATATTGAAGAATACAAGGGTGTATATGTGTTCGCCCAGCAGGTAGACAATGAGATCAGCGGTATCGCATTGGAGCTGCTCGGCAAAGGTAAAGAGCTGGCTGCAAAGCTGGAGACCGAGGTAACCGCGGTTCTGATCGGTTATAATGTAAAGAATCTGGCAGATAAGCTGGCTGAGTATGGCGCAGATAAGGTAATCCTTGTGGACGATCCCGAACTGGAGACTTACAGAACCGAGCCTTATGCACATGCACTGGCATCTGTTATTGAGAAATATAAGCCTGAGATCGTTCTGGTAGGTGCAACCGCTATCGGACGTGACCTCGGCCCTACCGTTTCCGCAAGAGTTCAGACCGGTCTGACCGCAGACTGTACCGTACTGGAAATCGGTGATTTCCCTCTCGTTGCTATCCCCGGACAGGAGCAGAAGCACAATCAGCTGCTGATGACCCGTCCTGCATTCGGTGGTAACACCATCGCTACCATCGCATGTCCTGACAACAGACCTCAGATGGCAACTGTTCGTCCCGGCGTTATGCAGAAGATCGCTCCTATCGCAGGTGCAAAGGCTGTGATCGAAGAGTACAATCCCGGATTTACTCCGAACAACAAATATGTAACCATCAAGGAAGTCGTTAAGGCTGTATCCGATACCGTTGACATCATGGATGCCAAGATCTTGGTATCCGGCGGCCGTGGTGTCGGCAGCGCAGAGAACTTCAAGATCCTGGAGGATCTGGCAGAGGTTCTGGGCGGTACCGTATCCTGCTCCCGTGCAGTTGTAGATAACGGCTGGAAGCCCAAGGATCTGCAGGTTGGACAGACCGGTAAGACCGTTCGTCCCCAGATCTACTTCGCAATCGGTATCTCCGGTGCTATTCAGCATGTAGCAGGTATGGAAGAGTCTGATCTCATTGTTGCCATCAACAAGGATGAGACCGCGCCTATCTTCGATGTGGCTGACTACGGTATCGTAGGCGACCTGAACAAGGTAGTTCCCGCTCTGACCGAGCAGCTGAAGGCTGCAAAGGCTGAGAAGGCAGCAAACTAATTCGTAACAACGGATTAATAACATATAAGAACTCCGTCTGATTCCCCGGTCCGTCCGGGAGTCGGGCGGAGTTCTTTTCTGCAAAAAACTGATGCAACTTGTGCAAGTTTCTTGCCTTGTATGCTTGCGCTGAGGGAAGCAAAATAGTAAAATAAAATGATACCAAGGGTAACAAGGTGAAAAATAAATTTTTCACCTGCAAATTTGTGCCTTCGGCTCAAAGTTTGCAGGTTGTTGAAAGGCGTGAGTAGTTTTATGGCAAAACAAAAAGAAGTAAAGACCAACGCAATGCGGATCCTGGAATCTTTGAAGATTCCTTATACCCATCACACCTACGAGTGTGAGGAATTCGTGGACGGTCTTCAGATAGCTGACAAATTATCCCTGCCCTATGAACAGGTCTATAAGACGTTGGTCACCGTGAGCAACAGCAAGAATTATTTTGTATTCGTTATCCCTATTGCGGCGGAGCTGGATCTGAAAAAGGCAGCGAAATCGGTAGGGGAAAAGAGCGTGGAAATGATCCACGTAAAGGACATTAACGCCATTACCGGTTATATCCGCGGCGGCTGTACTGCCATTGGCATGAAAAAGCAGTACGTGACCAGAATCGATGAAAGCGCAAAGACACAGGAGCAGATCTATGTCAGCGGCGGCAAGATCGGATCTCAGATCCGTCTGACACCGGAGGATCTGGCCAAGGCAGCGAAAGCAGAATTTGCCGATATTATCCGGCATGAAAATTAACCGGGAAGATACCGTAAGGATCTGACGATTACGAAAACATATATAAAGGAGTATCTATGGAAAAAGAAAAAACAATTCTCGATTACGACACCGTGGCACTGGATGAAGCACAGGATGCGGTGATCATCATAGACCAGACCTTATTACCCGGCAGGATCGAACTGATCGCTTTACATACGGCACAGGAAATCTGGGATGCCATTTATCTGTTGAAAGTCAGAGGGGCTCCGGCCATCGGCGTAGCGGCGGCACTGGGTATTTATCTGCTGGCAAACCGCATCGAGACCGAAGATTTTGAAAAGTTTTATGAGAAATTTACCGAATATAAGGAATATCTGGATTCTTCCAGACCCACCGCAGTCAACCTGTCCTGGGCATTGAAGCGTATGAATGCCGTGGCTGTGAAGGCTGGCAGAGAAGAACACAAAACAGTGGCAGAAGTGAAGGAAATCCTGCATGATGAAGCCTTGCAGATTCGGGCAGAAGATGTGGAAGTATGCCGAAAAATCGGAGAATTTGGACTGGAACTGGTGAAACCGGGAGATGGCATCCTGACTCACTGTAATGCAGGACAACTTGCAACCGTAAAATATGGTACTGCAACAGCACCTATTTATCTGGGACAGGAGAAGGGCTATAACTTCCATGTATTTGCGGATGAGACCAGACCCCTGTTGCAGGGAGCCAGACTGACTGCTTTTGAACTGCATTCCGCGGGTGTGGATGTCACACTGATCTGCGACAATATGTCAGCGTCCGTGATGTCCAAAGGCTGGGTACAGGCAGTGTTCGTGGGTTGTGACAGAGTGGCGGCTAATGGAGATACGGCCAACAAGATCGGTACCAGCGTGGTGGCAGCGGTAGCAAAACAATACGGAGTGCCGGTATATATCTGTGCACCCACTTCCACCATTGATATGGCCACAGCCACCGGCGCAGATATCTGTATCGAGCAGCGTAAGGCAGAAGAGGTTACTGAGATGTGGTACAAGGAACGCATGGCTCCGGAGGGTGTAAAGGTCTACAATCCGGCATTCGATGTGACGGACCATGAACTGATCGCCGGAATTGTCACGGAATACGGGGTGGCGAGAGCTCCTTACACCGAGAGCCTGAAGGAGATCATGGAACGCAAGGCACAGAGAGGCTGATGGTGTAGATATGAAGCGAAATGTAAGCCTTGCGGAGATATCCGACGGCCGATTATACAAAGCAAATGATATGGTAAAAGCGGATTGCGGTGGTTGCAATGGCTGTTCTCGGTGTTGTCACGGCATGGGCAATTCCATTATCCTGGATCCCTATGATGTGTACCGGATGACTACAGGAATGGGGAAAAGCATGCAGGAGCTATTAGCGGCATCGGTGGAGCTCAATGTGGTGGACGGTGTGATCTTACCGAATCTGAAAATGCAGGGGACAGAGGAAGCCTGCGCTTATCTGGATGAGGAAGGAAGATGCAGCATCCATCCGTACCGGCCTGGAATCTGCAGACTGTTTCCGCTGGGAAGATATTATGAAAATGGAGGATTTTCCTATTTTCTCCAGACCGGGGAATGTGCAAAGGAGAACCGCAGCAAGATAAAAGTCAGTAAATGGATCGATACTCCGGATCTGACCCGCAATCAGCAATTTACCTTACAATGGCATGACCTGTTACATGCCATGGAAGAAAGACTGACAGGAGAAGACGAAGGGAAACAGAGGGAAGAAAATCTCCTGCTGCTGCGTCTGTTTTATTTATTGCCGTATGAGGGGACGATAGATTTTTACACACAGTTTACAGAGAGGATGGAACATTGGAATGGACAGAACGGACAGATTTAACAGTTTAAACAAGCTCTCCATTGAGAAGCGCCTATTGAAAGTATTTCGTAAGACCACGATACTGCTGAGCATGACGGGTGTCATCGCCTGTGTGGCCATGGGAATCGTGAGTTATCAGTATTCCTACGCCTTGAAGCATTACGGTTTCGCGCAGGGTGACATCGGTAAGGCGATGATCGTTATCGCGGAGATGCGGAGTGAGACCCGTGCCGCCATCGGCTATGATGACGATACACTGATCGCTACAGCAAAAAATGCCCATGACCTGACGGCGGAACAGTTGGATACCTATATCAGTGCCCTGGAAGATGACATGATCACGGATGAGGGAAGAGCTACCTACCAGCAGATCAAGGACGGCGTAGCTTCTTATCAGCAGATCGAGGCACAGATACTGGAACTGGGAACAGCTTCCGATTCTGCTAAGCGGATGCAGGCACAGCAGATGGCAGGCGAACAGATGGATCCCGTGTTCCAGCAGGTCTATGCAGATATGACGAGCCTGTTGGACAGCAGTGTAACGAACGGAAATGCCATGGAAGCCAAACTGAATGTTTTCCGTGTGGTTATTTTTATTGTAATCCTTCTGATCATCGGAGTAGGCTTTGCGGGATCTGAAAAAGCGGGAAAAAGAATAGCCAAAGGAATCGCCGGACCGCTGAAAGCGCTGGCAGACAGACTGGATGGGTTTGCTGCAGGTGATCTGTCTTCAGAGTTCCCGGAAGTAAAGACAGAGGACGAAGTGGCAGAGATGAATCGTGCCGCCATTGCAATGGCTGAAAATCTGCGAATGATCATTGAGGATATCAAGCAGGCTCTGAATGCCATGGCAAATGGTGACTGGACGGTAAAATTTCTTTACCCCGATCTCTATGCAGGGGATCTGGATGAATTGAAGGAAGCCCTGAGAGATATCAAATATAAGATGAACGAAGCATTGTACAATGTAAATTCCGTATCCGGCCAGGTATCCATGGGTGCCGGAAGCCTGGCAGATGCCGCACAGTCTCTGGCAGAGGGCGCTACTGAGCAGGCCGGAGCCGTACAGCAGCTACAGGCAACCATTACTAATATTACCTCTATGGTAGACAATACTGCAGAGCATACCAAGAATTCCAGCAGGCAGGCACAGGAATACTCTGCTAAGGCAGATGAAGGCCGTACCGAGATGAATCATTTGATGGAGATCATGGAACAGATCAACGAGACTTCCGAGAAGATCAGCAACATCATCGGTGAGATCGAGGATATTGCCAGTCAGACCAATCTGCTGTCCTTAAATGCGTCCATTGAGGCAGCCAGAGCGGGGGAGGCCGGAAGAGGTTTTGCTGTGGTGGCAGACCAGATTGGTAAGCTGGCAGAGCAGAGTGCGCAGTCCGCTGTCAATACCAGAGAGCTGATCGGCGGTACACTGGAGGAGATCCATGCCGGCAATGAAGCTGTGGATCATGCGTCCCAGACGTTGAGCGTTATCGTGGAAGGCGTCCGCAGGATCGCACAGGATTCTGAGGAACTGAACCAGATTGCAGCTGCTCAGTCAGATGCCATGAATCAGGCGGAGAGCGGTGTGAACCAGATCTCCGAGATCGTACAGTCCAACTCTGCGGCAGCAGAAGAATTATCCGCTACCAGTGAGGAACTGCTGGCTCAGTCCGAGAATATGACCAATCTGGTAAAGCAGTTCAAGCTGATCGATGAGGAGAAGATTCAGGCGAGAAAAAAGGAGGCTGACAATGCCGGTATTTGATTTCAGCAGTATTCCGGAAAATGAGAAGAAGCAGGATCCCGTATGCACCTATACCATGTTCCGTTCCAATGAGGCTGCGGCAAGTCCCGAAAAGCCGATCCTGATCCTGGACAACAGCAGCGAACCGTGGAAGCACCATGCTATCGGTGTCTTCGGCAATCAGAACAAACGCACGAATTTCGAATTCAGGGAAGAGGGCAGCAGTGCCTATGCCGATATTTTACAGATCGATGCAAGATTCGTAAGCCTCGTCAGATGGTTAGGAGAAAATCACATCAATGTCCGGCTTTCCGGGGAAAACCGGGAAGAAGGCTATGCGGTATACAAGATCCGAGAGACTGCATTTGGCGGCGGAACCAAGCTTTCGGCAGAAGATGGATTTTTACAGTTCATGATGGAAAGACTGTTCGCCAGCAGTGCTCCCGCAGAAGAGGAACAGGGGGAGGACGAAGAGGAAGACGGCGATGATATGAAGCTTACCAGCCTTCAGAGTATCTCCGATTTCATGACATGTGCTGGAAGGACCATGCCGGAAAACATCCGCCTGTGGGCCAGAAGAAATCTGGCGGTGGCCAGATCCCATGAGGTGTCTCCGGAAGAGAGAAGACATGCCCAGAGAGCGCTGTCCATCATGATGAACATTCAGTGGAAGGGCAATTACTTCGAAGCCATTGATCCGGTGGAAGCCAGACGGATCCTGGACGAGGAATTGTACGGTATGGAGAGAGTCAAGCAGCGGATCATGGAGACCATTATCCAGATTAACCGTACCCACACCTTACCGGCTTACGGACTGCTTCTGGTGGGTCCGGCCGGAACCGGTAAATCCCAGATCGCTTATGCGGTGGCGAGGATCCTGAAATTGCCCTGGACAACATTGGACATGAGTTCCATTAACGATCCGGAGCAGCTGACCGGAAGCTCCAGAATCTATGCCAATGCCAAGCCGGGCATTATCATGGAGGCTTTTTCCATGGCGGGAGAGTCTAATCTGGTATTCATCATCAATGAGTTGGACAAGGCGGCAAACGGCAAGGGTAACGGCAATCCGGCGGATGTGCTTCTGACATTGCTTGACAATCTGGGATTCACGGACAACTATATGGAATGTACCGTTCCCACCTTTGGTGTCTACCCCATCGCCACTGCCAATGACAAGGAGCAGATCAGTGCTCCGTTAATGTCCCGTTTTGCAGTGATCGACATCCCGGATTACACACCGGAGGAGAAGAAGATCATTTTCTCCAGATTTGCATTGCCGAAGGTGCTGAAAAGGATTGGACTGCAGGCAGACGAATGCACACTCACCGAAGAGGGACTGGATGCGGTGGTGGAGATCTATTCCAACACCAGTGGAATCCGTGACCTTGAGCAGGCGGCGGAGCATCTGGCAGCCAATGCCCTGTATCAGATCGAAGTGGACGGGGTAAAGGAAGTTGTATTTGATGCAGAAAAAGTGAAGAAATTATTTCTATAAGTAATAGAAGCAGGTAGTCGCAGGATGCGGTTGCCTGCTTTTTGTGCAAAGTCGGGGGCTTTTGCCCGGCATCATTATAGAAAAACGAGTAGAGGAGAGGGACATGACAAAGAAAGTATTAGTGATCACGGATGCACAGAACGAATTCATCACCGGAGCGCTGGGAAACAAGGAGTGCGAGGCGGCGGTAAAGTATATCGTTGCGGCAGCAGAAAGCGGGGAATACTACAAGGTGATTTTTACAAAGGATACCCATACGGCGGATTATCTGCACACCCAGGAAGGAAAGCGTCTGCCCGTTCTGCACGGACAGGAAGGCACAGAAGGATATAAGATCCATCCGGATATCGTGAAGGCGGTACAGGAGCATTATGCGCCGGAACAGATCCTTACGGTGAAAAAGCCTACTTTTGGCAGTCTGGATTTTGGAAATACGCTGAAGGCAATCTGGGAAGAGGTGATGGCAACAGGAGAGGCAGCAGAGGGTGAATATCCCATGGAAGTGGATTTTACCGGATTCTGCACCGGAATCTGTGTGTTAAGCAATGTGGTCATGGCAAAGGCATTTGTACCGGAAGCGAGAGTGTGTGTCATTGAGAAGGCCTGTGCCTGTGTGACACCCAAGACGCACCAGACGGCCATCGCAGCTATGGGACCGATCCAGGCGGATGTGATTTAGAGAACATATCATATTTACACAGTTGTGAATCTAAGAGAGAAAGAGGATAAAATCATGCAATTACCACAGATCATCAACAGCTTACTGGAAAATGATATGTACAAGTTCTCTATGGGACAGTGTATCTACCACCAGTTCAGCGCTTATAAGACTACCTGGACCTTCAAATGCAGGAATACAGATGTATTTTTCACATCTGAAATGGTAGAAGAAATCAAGGCGCAGATCCGGGCCTATTGTGACTTACGTTTTACGGAAGAAGAACTGGCTTATCTGGAAAACGTAAAATGGATCAAGGGTTCCTATGTGGATTTCCTACGGCTGTGGCAGCCCAGATATGAGGATTTTGAGATCGGCACAGAGGCAGACTGTGGCCTGACTATCGAGACGAAGGGCTCCTGGCTGAATACTTCCATGTATGAAATTCCAACGCTGGCTATTGTTAATGAAGTATTTTTCCGTATGAATTATGACTATGAGAAGCTGTATGCCTCCTTCCGGGAGCGTCTGGCAGACAAGCTACAGAAGCTGGTGGACGGAACGTATTGCCTTGGAAATTTCAGTGAATTCGGTCTGAGACGCCGTCTCTCTGCAGAGGCACAGGAACTGGCAGTACAGGAGCTGGTGGGTCACAATAAGGATTATAAGGACTCCGCCTGCATTGGTACCTCCAATGTCTATCTGGCAAAGAAATGGAACGTGACACCGGTAGGCACTATGGCCCATGAATGGATCATGTGTACCGGGCAGGGCAATCACAAGCACAATCCGGCATATTCCAACTGGTATGCCCTGGATGCCTGGGTGAAAGAGTATGGCATTTTGAACGGAATTGCTTTGACGGATACGATCACCACAGATTGTTTCCTGAAAGATTTCCAGCTGACCTATTCCACTCTGTTTTCCGGCGTGCGGCATGACAGTGGGGATCCCTTTGCATGGGGGGAGAAGCTGATATCTCATTATGAATCTCTGGGGATTGACCCGAAGCGCAAGACCCTGCTGTTCAGTGACGGCCTGGACTTTGCACGGGCAGATGAACTGCGTAAGGCATTCCGGGACAGGGTGACGGTGGCTTTCGGTATCGGAACCTATATTGCCAATGATACCTGCGAGGAACCGTTGAATATTGTCATGAAGACCACTGCCTGCAACGGCATGGATGTGGCAAAGATCTCCGATACTCCCGGCAAGGAAATGTGTAAGAATGCGGATTACGTGGATTATCTCACCAGATGTATCAGATGGAGACTGGAACATGACAGATAGGAAGCAGCAGAAAATCAGAAACGGCGGGAATACAGCATGGATGAAAAAAACAGAATAGAAAACAGAATCGGTGTGCTGGATGGAATCCGTGCCATAGCCATCGGGATGGTAGTGTGGTTTCATTTCTGGCAGCAGACATGGCTGACACCGTATCTTCGGATTCCAACAGAGTACACAAAATATATTGGACTCACGGAGATCAACCTTGCTGGATGGGTCAGATATGGATTCGTTTTTGTGGATATGATGATCCTGCTCAGCGCATTCTGCAATTTTTATCCCTATGCCAGATCTATTGTTCTGGGAGAGGACTGGCCGGATACGAAGAAATTTTACAGAAAGAGGGCAGCAAGAATATTGCCTTCTTACTATTTTATGCTGACGATCGATCTGTTTTTTTATATTTTACCTGGGCATAAATATCGGAATGTGGGAGCATTGTGCAAGGATATTGTGACACATGTATTTTGCGTTGCACCAAACTGGTCGGACACTTATATATCCACCTCTTTTAACGGCGTGTTATGGACGGTACAGATGGAAGTGATCTATTATCTGCTGCTGCCGTGGATCGCAAGATTGTTCCGCAAGTGGGCCTTTGCCACTTATAGTGTGATGTTGATGATTTCCGTTACAAGTACTGCGGTAATTCTGAACTGTTTTGCGGGAAAAGAGAGAAATTATGGAAATAATATTCTGACGTTTATGGGAATCTATGCCAATGGCATGCTTTGCTGCATCCTGCATGTCATGTGGAAGAAATATGTGACAGAAAATAAATACTCGCGGCTGGCAGGAACAGTGATCTCTGTTTTGTGTATTTTTCTGATGAACGGGATGATTCATAAATACGACGGGGATGTGAATCTGCAGGCAGTTCAGCTGCAGAGCAGGCTGGTGCAGTCGTTTCTGTTTGCATTGTTCCTTTTCAGTACGGCCTGTGCGGGAGAATATTATCAGAAACTATATTCCAACCGGGTGGCATCACTTTTTTGCAAATTTTCCTATAATCTGTATCTCTGGCATCAGATGATCGCCGTCTGGCTGAAAGAAAAAAGAATTCCTTATTGGAGCGGGGATACGCCGCCAAATATGACAGGTGACCGTGTATGGCAGTGGAAATATCAGATACTGATTATCGTGGTGTCTGCGGCGGTGGCGGTAGCGGTTACTCTGATCGTGGAAATTCCTGCGGCCCGATATCTGCTGAAAGACAGGGACAGCCATAAGGAAGAAGGAAAACAGCATGACAGAATATGAACATATTGAGCACACGTTTGCACCGGTGTACGATGCGGATTCGCTGGTGCTGATCCTGGGAACATTGCCCTCGGTGAAATCCCGGGAGAACCATTTTTATTACGGACATAAGCAGAACCGTTTCTGGAAAGTGATGGCAGATCTGTGCGGGGAACCGGTGCCGGAGACCATAGAGGAGAAAAAGAAAATGCTGCTGACCCATCATATCGCCATATGGGATGTGATCCAGAGCTGCGATATTAAGGGATCCAGCGACAGTAGCATCCGCAATGTGGAGCCGACGGATATTCGAAGGATCCTGGCGGAATCACAGATCACGCGGATCTATGCCAACGGTAACAAAGCAGGAGAGCTTTATCGAAAATATCAGCTGCCCCTGACCGGCATAGAAGCCACGGTGCTGCCCTCCACCAGCCCGGCCAATGCGGCATGGAGGCTGGAGAGTTTGTGCGAAGTGTGGCGGGAGACGATAGTACTTTTATAATTTTTGAAAAATACGACAAAAAATGAAAGTACTATTGACAATTCATGAAATGTTTTATATAATTTAAGAAATGATACCAAAGGTATCAAAAGCAAAAGGGGATTATCGTATAGAACAGACCGCGCATCTAATAAGGATGCGCGGTCTGTTTTTATATATGGCATATAGTAAAATATAATTTAGTAAAGCATGATTGACTAAATTATAAATTAGCATTATGGTAAGGATGCGGAAATGGAGGGCAAGGGAAACTTGTAGATAGCGGAGAAAGGCTTGGTAATATAAATTGAGCAAGGAAAATGTGGATATAAAATATGAATTGATACCCTATGATGGGTTTATCGGCTCAAAAGAATTTGATTTTGATAAAGCCATTTATGATTTGAATAGTCAGATTGAATTATTATCAAGCCAGGCGGATAACTTGGATTATGTTGTCGCAATTGCAAGTGGTATTGCTTGTGGCCTATTGGACATTCTTTGGGTCGGAGAGTTTGATCTGACGAATGGACGCAGTATTGCCAGTGATAAAGTGGATGCCTTCGTAAAAAAGACAGCAGAAATGTTTGAGGGCGAGAAATTTGATGATGTAAAATCCGCAGTGAAAGCGTTGGAGAAACGATTTCCAATTCCGAGTGATGGAAATACACCTGATTTCGGTGGTGGACTGCAACATCATCTGAGAGATTTTGCTCACCATCCAACAATTGTAGGTTTGGCATTCTCTTTATTAACGCAGTTTACGGAAAAATCATATGGAACAGATGTTAACGGGGTATTCCTTGTTGTTGATGTTCCGGAAAAAAGCAAGCCTTTCATTGGAAAGGATGTACCGCAGAAGATTTTAATGGGAACTATAACATGGTTCTTCCATCTTGTAAGTGATGTTGCTGGGTCAAGCAGCACGGCGGGTGTTACCGGTGGTACGGGAATTCCTGGACCAATCCTTGCTTTGGCAAAGGAGATTTCGGCAATACCGTTTTTCAAGGATATAAAGGTCGATGATGATATGTCATTGTCCCTCTTTCTTTCAAAGTTGTTTAACGGTACGCTTATGATGCAGCGTGATGAAAATGGACAGATTATCAAGGAGTCCGTTGTTAAATTTGATTTGCGTGGCGAACTTGGTGTTGCTGTGGAATTATGTAAACAGGCTGTTCCGGTAATTGCTAACGAGTGCATTGTGCGTGCATTTTATTTTATAAGACGACTTGCAATGGCAATGAAAGAAAAATGTGTGAGTTGCCTTGCAGACATGAAGAAGATTGACTGGAATTCTGTTAAGCCCGCAAACAACCCGACCATTGCACGTATGCTGACTGTTTCAACGGGGGTATTTACTGCACTTGATATGGGTGAGGCAATTGCAACACAAAAATATTGGGTATCCATTAATTATGTAGGTGTGGGAAGATTTGCGGTTGCTATCGGTTCTGATGTGAGTTGGGGACTTAAGGCTCGAAATGTTAAAAAGGTTCGAGATGTGTATGAGAATATAAAGCAGCAGACATTCAGAAAAGCCGATGCAGATATCTATAAAAGAATAGGAGCAGACATGGATATACAGATGGATAAACTCGGTCTTTCGTTGGAGCAGACAGAGATACTTTATAACCTTGAATATTACAAAACACTCAATGATATAGAGCGTACCAACATTCCTATAACCAGAGAAGGCGTTAAAGAACTGAAAACTACATGGCTTCAAGACTGGGCGAAGTTTACCTCTGATGGTTTTGAGAGTTTTACACAGGTTCCTGGAGCGAAAATGCATTGGTACACTATGGATGAATTGCAACAGTGCATTGCCGGACAAAATCCTAATGAACCGTGGTATCGATTAATTCTTCTTGAAGCAATGTTGTTTGAACCGTATTATCCGCTTGGAATGGAGAAGGATAAAAAAGGTAATGATGTACCGTGCAAAAAATACAAGCATCTGAACAATCCGATTAACGGTTTCAAAAAAAGCGAAGGTGACCGATTCCTAAACGAGCAATTTACGGGCAAGTATTGTGAAAAAGAATATGTAAAACGATTGCGTAAGTCTTATGACAAGCGAATGAATGAACTTAATGAGGTCCTTAAGACTGTGATTACGTCTCTGTCCATCACTGCGGTTATCTCAATAGTTACTGTTGCAACTGCGGGTGCCTTTGCGGGACCGATTGCTGTGGCATTGGTAGGCTCAAATTTTGCCGGGCTTAGTGGGGCAGCATTGACCAGCGCCTGTCTTGCATATCTTGGTGGAGGTGCTATAGCAGCAGGCGGTGCTGGAATGCTTGGTGGAACAATTGCTATCGTTGGCGGCGGAGCTGCACTTGGAATAGGGGTTGGTGCCGGAGTCGGTGGTGCTGTTGGTTCAGCAGGACTTTTAGGTAAGAAAAATACCATTATGCAATCGGCAAAATTGCTCACTTCTGTACGAGAAATTTTCCTTAATGATGAACACGATGTCGAGTTTTCTAACAGCGTGTATGAGCAATATCTTCAGAATATTACTGAAGTCGAAAAGGGTCTTGTGGAACTCAGATTAAAGAAAGATGTTGCAAAGGGCAAAGAGAAAAAAACCATTGCAGAATCTATAAAAAAGGCAGAAGAATCTGTGGAAGCAATGAAAGTTGCCCGAAAGAATATGCTCAAGTACAACAGCTCTTTTGCAGAAGGCTTGCAGGTACAAGGATAAATTGCATTGAGAAATGGGGTGGATAATAACACTGAAATCGAGGTGAGAACATGGCAAAGAAGAATAACGGAAAAGATTTTCTGTTTTCTGATGACTGCGGATTTATAAATGGTGATGATGAGGGTGGAGAGTCTTATCGATATTCTGATGGAAGTGGATACTATCACGGTGCTGATGGAAGCGAAGGATACATTTATTCTGATTTGACATTCATTTTGTTGGGAACAAATATGGACCTTCATGGAGTACCAATCTTAGTATTTCTTATTTTGAGAAGTATGGAAGAATTCCAAGTATAGAAGAAAGAAAACAAATTAGAGAGTATTTGAGTTTTTTTGTTGGAAAGAGATTGATGTATGTAGGGGAGTCTTCATTTGACGAAAATGGCAATCAAATCGGTTTCGTTATGAAAAATCCAGGGACATATGGTTTTGATATAAAAAAAGAATGTATATCTGGGGCAAAGACGCCTATTAAAGATGATGTATCGTTTCTTCATAATTATTTGGATACAATTCAAAAATATATAGAGCCATTTTCGGAATTATATGAGAAACTTGATTTTGCTTCTTTTTTTCGGCATATTGGTATGCTCAAAAAGTTACACAGCCTATGGACTTACCTATACTTTCCGCTGCATTGGAAAATTTGAAAAGAAAGTGGTATGAAGAAGTTGAAATTAATCCAGAAACAGTGCTTATGGACAAAAAAGATTTTTCTAAAAGAATAAAACCAATAAAAAAAATGGTGGAAACACAGTTTGCAGGAACGGAGTATGTGGAAAGAATGAAGAGAAGTGTTGAAGGTATGAACCGCATGTCTGTGAGTGAACAATTAACACATTTTTTTGAAGGAATAGACATGCCCGTTGGTAAAAAAGAGAAGAAGGCGTTGCAAGCACGAAATTTTTCTGCGCATGGTTTATATGTTGGAGATAGTATTGATTACGAAGAACAGAAGTATCATTGTTACTTCCACTTTGCAATGAACTAGAAATTACAGTAAATGAACTTCTATCTGGTGAAAGATTGCAAGCGATGGATTATAAAAAGAAAGCGGAGGAAAATATGGTGAATTTAGTGAAAGAAGCTCAAGAGAGTAAAAAGAAGATTATAATGTCTGCAATGGTTAGTGTTTTGGTAATCGTTGCAGCAGTACCTTTATTTGTTGTTGCGGGAATGTTTGAAATGCAGGTATGGGCTAGAGTGCTATTGATGGGGATTGGATTTGCAATAACGGTAATGGGAATCGCTATTGCATGTGTATTAGACAGAGAAGCAGGAGCCTTTGAATGTCCTGAATGCAAGGAGCGATTTGTTCCTGATATGAAATCCTATGTTATGGGACCTCATACAATTACCAAAAGAAAGTTAACTTGTCCAAAATGTGGATGTACAAAATATTGCAAACATGTTTTAACCAGATAAGGTGAAACTTCCAGTTTGTACGGAACAGAAACTTTGAAGTTTACAGCGAGGTAAAAGTTTATGAATAACTATAATGAAGTGAAAAAATCATTTGGTACACAAGCAGAGAAATTTGCTTCATATCATATGTCTAAGGCAGAATATACCGATTATTTGATTCGTAGTATTCAGGCAAAGGGCAATGAACATGCATTGGAGGTTGCTGCTGGAACCTGTATATGTGGAAGAGCAGTGGCTCCCTATGTTAAGGACATTACTTGTTTGGATTTGACAGAAGCAATGTTGGAGCAGGGAAAAAAACTGGCAAAGCAAGAAGGTATTCAGAACATATCATTTGTATCGGGGAATGCGGAATGCTTACCTTTTGAAGATGAAACATTTGACCTTGTGATTACAAGACTTTCATTGCACCATTTTGTTGAGCCTGAAAAGCCTTTTCGGGAGATGCAACGAGTTTTGAAAAAAGGTGGAAAACTTGTTATTTGGGATATGGTAGCGACTACAGAAGAATTGCGTGAAACTAATGACGCTATTGAAACGATGCGTGATAACTCACATACAAGAATACTTAGCAGAGAAGAATTTGAAGCATTGTTTGAGGATGCTTTTGAGCTTCAGCTTGAAGAAACAACACTTGTTCCTGTAAATCTACAAAGTTGGATGGATTTGACAAGTACACCAGAGGATATTCAAAAAGATATTATTGATAAAATGGAATACGATTTGAATGGTGGAGATAAAACAGGTTTTAATCCCTATATCAAGGAGGGACAAATATGCTTTGACCATAGGTGGTTATTGCTGATTGGAAAAAAGGAAAACTAATCCCCATTTATCAAGAAAAAGAAACTTTCAGGTTGTTGGATTGTAAAGGCAGAGCCTTACGCAAGGTGCAGGAGAAAGACTCCGCTCGGGTTAAGGGCGAAGCGCCTTAGCCGGTCAAGGGTGCAACCATTGCCCAGTTAGTGGCGTTTCGCCACTAAGTACTGGGTATTGCTTGTAGCAAAGCTTCACAAGATTAAGCAACTTCGTTGCAATTCCCTTCGGGAAAAGAACTAAATATTGTTACGATAAACAGACTGAGTAGAGAGATTTACTTGGTCTTTTTTTATGGAAAGAAAGGAAAGATTAGCATGAAAGCAACTAGGCACAATGGACGGTCAGGCAAGCATGGAACCTATGACGCAAAGCACAATGACCGCAGATTTGATGTAGAAAATAGTGAGCATATTGACGCAGAGAGAACGAAGATGAATGTGTACTGGGATTGTTATCAGGGGTACAGCCTGCAGAATGATAAGGACGAGCGGGCGAGATTCACTTTTACGGAAATAGAAAAAGCATATTATGTTGAGAAATATTCAGACCATGTGGACGGTCAGAATGAGAGAAACCGGAAAGCAAGACACTATGACCGAGTAAAAACGATTGATGCTATTCTTGAAAATAATAAAACGTGTCCGGAAGAAACTTTATTACAGCTTGGAAACATGGACGGTGCGGTGTCTGCTGATGTGCTTGCACAGGTCAGTGCAGAATATTTCGAGGAATTTAACAGACGGTATGGTTCCCATGTTCATATACTGGACTGGGCTTTGCATCTTGATGAAGCAACACCACATATTCATGAACGGCATGTATGGCATTGGTGGATATGGAGAATGCCAAGAGAGAATTGAAAAGAGTGAGTGCGGTATAAAACTGGGAGAAAAAATAGGACTGCTGTACGAGTGGTAAAATTTACAGCCATTTGTACAGCTTTTACCTACCAAGATAAGAAATAATATGCTAAGATATATCGAGATAGGGTTCTAAGGAAAATGGCTAGAACCATTGTAAATACAAGGAAAATCGAGGTTATACCAAGCTATGCGAGAAAAAATAAAAGTCCTCATGGTTTGCCACGGCAACATCTGTCGTTCCCCCATGGCGGAATTCGTAATGAAAAAATTAGTATCCGATGCCGGTCTCGCCGCCTACTTCCAGATTGCCTCCGCGGCCACCAGTACAGAGGAAATCTGGAACGGCATCGGGAATCCGGTGTATCCGCCGGCGAAGGCGGAGCTGGCGAGGCATGGGATCTCCTGTGAGAGGAAGCGGGCCAGGCAGGTGACGAGAGCGGATTATGCGGAATATGATTATCTGATTGGTATGGATGGTGCGAATATCCGCAACATGCTGCGGATATTCGAGGGAGATCCGGAGGGGAAAGTAGCGAAGCTACTTTCTTATGCGGGATCGGAACGGGATATTTCGGATCCATGGTATACGGGAGATTTTGGAACGACCTACGATGACGTTCTGGAAGGCTGTACCGCGTTCCTTGAATATTTACAACAAAACAGCAAAATCGACACATGATCTGACACTGCCAATACTGTACATATGACAAATGTGTCATGCGTGAAAAGTTCACAGAATCACCACATTTTTCTCACAATTCCTTCGCAGATGTCCTTTATCATAAGAGGCAGATAAGGGGAAAGAAATGTTCACAAGATTTTTAATGGAACAGGAGGAATGAGAATATGAGAAGATGGAATTTACCCCAGGTGAATACAAAAGTAATGTGTGCAGTGTTGACAGCTGCTATGGTGATGACAGGATTTACAGCCTGTGGCGGATCGACCACCGCAAGTGCAGCAAGCACGGAAGCATCGGAAAATAAAGAGACGATCGCACCGGAGAGTACGACGGAGAGCACGGAGAGCGGTGAAGAGAAGGTGGAATCTTATCTCGGCCAGATCACTGCCATTGATGGCAATGTGATCTCCATCGCACTGGCAGAGAAGCCGGAAGCTCCCAATGGTGAAGCTCCTACCGGTGAGGCACCCAGCGAAGAAAAGCCGGATGGTCAGGCCCCTGACGGCAATGGTCAGGCTCCTAGCGGTGAGGCACCCACAGGCGAAGCTCCGACCGGTGAGAAACCGGATGGCCAGGTCCCTGATGGTAACGGTGGCGCACCCAACGGAGAAGCACCGAACGGCCAGACTCCTGATGGCAATGGCAGCGCGCCCAACGGAGAAGCACCGAACGGTCAGAAACCAGAGAAAGACATGCTGGATCAGATGACCTTAACTCTCAGCGGAGATACTATGACTATCACAGTCAATGACGATACGATCATTACGATTGACGGAGAAGATGCCACTCTGGACGAACTTCAGGTAGGCGATACCGTATCTTTCTTCCTGGATGGTGAGACAGTGACTTCATTGAGCGTAGGCATGCCGGAGCCGACACAGCCTATGCAGGTTCCGGAGCAAAATTAAGCTGACGTAAGAGCATGGTTCCCAGAATTTCTGCCATTTCTTCCGGAGACTGGGGATTGGATTCTTTCAGCCAGGTCTCTACGACACCGACACAGCCGGTGATGATGAAGGAGCAGAGATATTTATAGTTGGCATCGGATTGCGCGCTTTCCAGAACCTGGAGGGTGCGCTTTTCAATCTGATCTTTCAGACGATTGACGAAAGCCAGATCCCCATGAGGGCCGATCATGACCTTGGCCAGATCCCTGTTTCGGTCCAGAAAACGGAAGAATTCCAACAATGGCCCCTGAGAGGCCAGAGAATTGGTAACGACCGGTTTCTGCTCCATGATTTCATTAAATTCCTGGAACATTTCATCCTCGACTTTATGGAGCATATCGTAGATATCATCGTAATGCAGATAAAAGGTTCCACGGTTGATATCCACCAGTTCGGTCAGTTCCTTGATGGAGATATCCTGAATATCGTGGGTTTCCAACATTTTTACCAGACCCTGTAATAAGAGAGCCCGGGTCTTGCGCACACGGCGATCCATTTTTTCCATAAGACAATCCACCAGCCTTTCCGGGAAAAGAAGAAATCATTTCCTATATGTAATACAAATCTGAATTTTTTCTAAAATAATAGACGAACATCGCGAAAATGTCTAAAAATAAACAATCACAAAAAATCTGTAGCTTGCTTTTTCTTCCCCATTATTATATTTTGCATGTGGCAGAAAATCAACACAAGTTCATTAAATGACATTAATACAATTTCTCATCTTTGTAGTAAGTCTTTACAGATGCGGGGAAACCTTTTAAACTAGAGGCATACAAAAACAGATACATAAATAAGGGTACAAAGAGAGAAAAAGCAGGAGGGAACTATGGCAGACAACGCAGAAAAAGACAAAAAAGATAATTCCTTTATGATGAAACTTGCCACGCTCATTGTAGACAAACGAAAAGGATTTTATCTGATCTTTATTGTTTTATGCATATTTTGCGTATTATCCATGAACAGAGTCAAGGTTAATAACGATCTGACCACTTATTTGCCGGACACAACAGAGACCAGGAGGGGACTGGATCTGATGGATTCGGAATTTACCACGTATGGCTCCGCCCGGATCCTGATCTGTAACGTGACGTTTGATGAGGCACAGAAACTGGCAGATCAGGTGGAGGAGATGGACGGTGTCAGCATGTTGGATTTCGATGACACCGAGGATCATTATCATGACATGGAGGCTTTATTGTCTGTCACTTTTGATGAGGAAGCAGACACGGAAGCTACACAACAGCATCTGAATAAAGTACTGGATGCATTGTCCGATTATGATGTTTACTATTCTTCCGATATCGGTCAGGAAGAGCGTGACGCGGATGACTTGAATAATGATATGATCGTCATTCTGTTGTTGGCAGCAGTGGTTATCGTAGCCGTATTGTTATTTACCTCTACGACTTATGCGGAAATCCCGGTTTATCTGACTACATTTATTGTGGCAGCTATTTTGAACAAAGGTACGAACTACTGGTTCGGAACCATCAGTTTTGTAACGAACTCTATTGCGGTGGTACTGCAGTTAGGTCTGGCAGTAGACTATGCTATCATTCTTGCTCACCGTTTTATGGAAGAACATGAGGACAAGGATGCCAGAGAGGCTGTGATCGTGGCCCTGAGTAAGGCAATCCCGGAGATTTCCTCCAGTTCCCTGACCACCATCTCCGGTATGGTAGCCATGATGTTCATGCAGTTTAGAATTGGTTATGATATGGGTATCATTCTGGCAAAATCCATTATTTTCAGTATGGTGGCCGTATTCTTCCTGATGCCCGGACTGTTGTTGACCTTTTCCAAGGCCATCGACAACACCCATCACAAGAGCTTCGTTCCGAAGATCACAGCAGTCGGTAAGTTTTGTGTGGCTACCCGCTACATTATACCGCCTATTCTGATCGTAGGTGTTATTATAGCATTTTTCCTGTCCAATAAGGCAAACTACGTGTACGATACCAACACTCTGGAATCCAGTACTATGAGTGATAATAAATTCTCCGTCAGCATGGTAAATAAGGAATTCGGTATGGTGAACCAGCTGGCGGTCATTGTGCCGAACGGTGATTATGAAAAAGAGGCACAGACACTGAAAGCTCTGGAAAAGCTGGATGTGGTGAAATCCTGTCAGGGACTTGGCAATATCGAGGCCATGGACGGCTATATGCTGACGGATAAGCTGACCCCCAGGCAGTTTGCGGAACTGATCGATCTGGATATTGAAGTGGCGGATATGTTGTATTCGGCATATGCACTGGATCAGAGCGATTATGGTGCGCTGGTCAGTGGCGTCAGTGAATACGAAGTTCCGTTTATTGATATGTTCCTGTTCATTTATGATCAGAAAGAAAGCGGCAACATCACACTGGACGATGATCTGGAAGAAACTCTGACGGATGCTTATTCCCAGATCTGTATTGCGAAAGATCAGCTGCTGGGCGAAGACAATTCCCGATTTGTTCTGGAATTGAATGTTCCTTATGAGGGAGAAGAGACCACAGCAGCACTGGATCAGATCCGTAATACCGTGGCAAAGTTCTATAATATAGATGACATTCTGCTAGTCGGTAACGCCACCAGTGATAAGGATCTGGGCGATTCCTTCGCAACGGATAATACGATCATCACGGTGCTGACAGCATTGTTCGTTATGATCATCCTGCTGTTCACCTTCCAGTCCGCCGGTCTGCCGGTACTGTTGGTTGTAACGATTCAGGGTAGTATCTGGATGAACTTCTCATTGCCGTATCTGTTGAATGAAAATGTATATTTCCTGGGATATCTGGTAGTATCTGCGATCCAGATGGGTGCAACGATCGACTACGCTATCGTTATCACCAGCCGTTACATGGATCTGAAGACCTATATGCCGATCAAGGAAGCCGCCATCGAAGCACTGAACCAGGCGTTCCCTACCATTGTTACCAGCGGATCCATGCTGGTATCTGCGGGATTTATTATCAGCTATGTATCTTCCAATGCAGCGGTAGCGGCCATCGGACTGGCTCTTGGTCGTGGTACTCTGACATCTATTTTGTTGGTACTGCTGGCATTGCCGCAGACACTGCTGATCGGAGATATCATTATTCAGAAGACAGCATTTACACTGAAACGGGATCTGGCAAAGCCTTTGCCCTCTGCCGGAAGAATCCGTATGAACGGTCACATCAAGGGTTATGTCAATGGTGTGTTGGAGGGTGATTTCATCGGTGTCATTGATGGTGAGATGGGTGCGGTGGTGCGTCCCAAGGATACCGTGACGATGGAGGAGCGGGACGATGCCCCGGAAGAAAACTATCCCAGACTGGAAGCCCAGGAGCTGCCGGAGGATGAGACAGCCGGACAGAAAGCAACCGGAGCAGATACAGAAGCTGCGGATAAGAAAGCTTCGGATAAAGAAAAAACAGCAGAAAGCGAGGGAACAGAAGATGAACAGTAAGAGATTATTATGTTTCCTGCTGGGAGCAGCATTGATCCTGCAGACACCGGCCACCGCCTATGCAGCAGAAACTTTGACCTATGAGCAGTACAGAGGCGGCAGCGGTTATAGCAGCACGATAAAGGAGCAGGATTATGCAGTCATAGAGATCAGCACGGAGGAGGATCTGCGGAAACTGGTGGAGAACTGTGTACTGGACAGTTGGTCCAGAGATAAAAAAGTAGTGCTGCAGAACGACATTGTTCTGAGCATGACAGGTGAACTCAGTATTCCTACGTTTGCAGGAATCTTTGACGGCAGCGGTTTTACTATTTCCAATGTGAAACTGACCGGAGACGGTTCGGCAGTGGGATTGTTCCGCTATGTGCAGGAGGGAGCAAAAGTCCGCAACCTTACGGTCACGGGGGAAGTATCTCCCTCTGGAAGTCAGGATCAGGTCGGCGGTATCGTCGGTGTGAACTATGGCAGCATTGAAAATTGTAAATTTACCGGAAATGTGGTCGGTGATACGGATGTCGGCGGTATTGCCGGAGTCAATGCCGAGAGCGGAGAGATCCGTCGGTGTGAATCCTCCGGAAATGTGATCGGCAATCATTCCGCAGGCGGTATTGTGGGCAACAACCACGGTATTCTGAATAACTGCAGCAACAATGGCAATATCAATACGTACAGCACGGAAGTGACTTATGATCTGGAAGATATCACCATGGACAATCTGGAGCAGATTAACAGTACCTCCAATGTGGCAGCTCATACGGACACCGGCGGTATCGCAGGTATTTCGGATGGTAAGATTTATTATTGCTCCAATTCCGGTGCCATCGGCTACCAGCACGTAGGCTACAATACCGGAGGTATCGTAGGCAGACTGCATCAGGGCTATCTGCAGAACTGCACCAACACCGGATATGTGCAGGGCAGAAAAGATGTGGGCGGTATCGTGGGTCAGATGGAGCCGTTCCTGGAAATCCAGTATCTCAGTGACAAGCTGAAGGAACTGGATACGGAGACAGACAAATTCCTGGATATGTTGGATGCCACCCAGAAAGATGTGAGCAGCTATAGCAAACAGGCATCCGGTATTGCCAAGAGTATCAGTTCGAACCTGAAAGATGCCAACAATGCGGGAAGTTCTCTGACCGGGACCGCTCATGATCTGTGGTATATTTACAATCAGGAGCTGAACGGCGTCAGCAACGATCTGAAAGTCCTGAATGACGATCTGAACAAGCAGGCGGATAATGACAAGAATAACGGCAACAGTCATGACGTTACCATCAGTGGAAATGACATTTGGAATGGTAACTGGGGTGGCGATGGCGATCATGACGTCAGTGGAGGAAACATTACCATCACCGTACCGAACGATACGGAGAGCTATAAATCGGCACTGAAAAAATTCGGAGAGAATGCCACCAAGCATCTGGATAACATGACGAATGCTTCCACGGATCGCAGTGGCGGTATCAAAGATAATCTGGACACACTGAATGACAGGCTCGACAAGGCTTTTGACCAGTTGGGTCAGTTGGGGGATGTACTGGAAGCCGGGACAGACAGCACCAGTGCCCACATGGATGAGCTGATGGATCAGGCCAGAGTTCTGCGGAATCTGGTCAGCGAAATCCGGGATGATCTCTTCCGGTATGAAGGAATTTCTGTAGAAGATACTTCGGATGAGTCAGCCAGCAAGGAAGAGGTGAACCCCGGAGATCCCGATGCGGAGGATGACACCGCAGAACCGGAAGAAACCGAAGAAGCGCGCTATGATACTTCCAGCTTCCAGAAGGGAAAGGTCACCTTATGTGTGAACCGCGGTACGGTGGAAGCCGATACGAATGTGGGCGGTATCGTTGGACAGGTGGCAACGGAATACGATTTTGACCCTGAGGACGATATCACTTTAACCGGAACGGAGAGTTTCGATGTGGAGCAGACGGTCAAGGCAGTCATCAGAGACAGCCGCAACCTTGGAGACGTGACCGGTAAAAAAGACTATGTCGGCGGTGTGGTCGGTAAAGCAGAATATGGCGCAGTCATTTCCTGTGAGTCTTATGCACCCGTAGAGAGTACCGGAGGCAGCTATGTGGGAGGAATTGCCGGATCTGCCAGCTATGCGATCCGCAGCTGTTACAGCATGGGCAGGATCACCGGTAAAAATAATATCGGAGGTATTGCCGGAGAAGGCTGTGATATTTTCTACAGCTATGCGTACAATGATCTGGATATGTCCGGCGAAGGCCAGGGCAGCATTGCCGGAAAAGTCAGTGATGATGGAACTCTGTATGGCAACTATTATGTGGAAGGCGGAGCCGGTGGCGTAGACGGCATTGGTTATCAGGGCGGTGCTACCCCGTTGTCCTACCAGGAATTCTGCAGCAAAGACGTTCCGGACGCTTTCTCACAGTTTACCATTACCTTCCAGGCGGATGGTGTAGAAGTGGCTTCCTATAAATGCGGTTACGGGGATTATCTGTCGGCAGACCAGATTCCGGAAGTACCGGAGAAGGATGGCTATTACGGTGTATGGCCGGATTATGATTTCAGTGATATTACCGGTAATAAAGTGCTGGAAGCAGAGTATGAGGAATGGACCGCATCCATTGCTTCCGCAGAGAAAAACGATAACAATAAGGCACTGGTTATGGCAGAAGGCAACTTCTATCCCAATGCAGCATTGCATCTGCAGGTAGAGGGAAATACTTATACAGTATCCATGACCAATTCCATGGAAGAGGATGCACCGGACTATACCGGAGAAGCAACCTTGCGTGTCTACTGTGAGGATGCGGATAACACTGTCATAGAGGTAGCACAGGATGGAGAGTACACGGAAGTGGAATCCACTGTGATCGGCAGCTATAGACAGTTTACCATGGAAGTGCCCGGCAGCTTCCGCACGGTAGAGGCCGAGGGCAGTCATACACTGCTGATCGTACTTTGCATCGTCGGTGGTGCAGTCGTGATCCTGTTGATCGTATTGTTAGGGAAAAAAGCGGCAAAACGCCGGAAGACGCGCAAGGCGGCAAAACGTGACCGGAAAGCCGGAAAAGCTGACGAGGACCAGAGTGGCAAAACGGATGCAGCAGAAGATGCCGGACAGACGGCTGACGCAGAGGAATAACAATGATTCAGGCAGTTTTATTTGACATGGACGGTACGCTGATCGATACCGAAAAATATTACCGTATTTTCTGGCCGAAGGCACTGGCAGCCTGTGGGTATACCATGACAGATGAGCAGGCACTTACGATGCGCAGTCTGGGACGCCCCTTTGCCCCCAGACAGCTCAAGGACTGGTACGGTGAAGATTTTGACTATTATGTGGTGCGTGACAAACGAAAAGAGATGATGGAAGAAACACTGGACCGGGAGGGCATCAAATGCAAGCCCGGTGCCGTGGAGCTTCTGGAAGATCTGAAAAAAAGGCATATCACCGCAGCGGTTGCCACAGCGACGGATCTGGAGCGGACGGAAAAATATCTGGCGATGGCAGGACTTCGGCCGTATTTTGAGAAACTGATTTCGGCCACTATGGTAGCAGAAGGTAAGCCGTCCCCGGATATTTATCTCTATGCCTGCAAGCAGCTGGGACTGGCACCGGAAGAGTGCATGGCCGTGGAGGATTCTCCCAACGGAGTCATGAGTGCTTACCGCGCCGGCTGTAAGGTTGTGATGGTGCCGGATCAGACACAGCCAGATGAAAAATTAAAAAAATGTCTGTATGCCTGCGTACCGACCCTGGCAGATATCAGCCACCTCATTTAGAGGTGGCTACAGACTGTAGACAAAACGCTTTTGGTCAGCACTCCAGAAGC
>NZ_QUIU01000034.1:0-32883 GCF_003480225.1 Clostridium sp. AM34-9AC | reverse complement strand
TCGTTTCCAACTGTTGTCCCCCAGTACAAGGCAGGTTACCCACGCGTTACTCACCCGTCCGCCACTAACTTACATATCGCTAGGCTTCAATGTAAGTCCGTTCGACTTGCATGTGTTAGGCACGCCGCCAGCGTTCATCCTGAGCCAGGATCAAACTCTCATGTTAAAATGGTGTTTGTGTCCTGCCAGTTTTATCTGGCATTGTTTACTGTTAATTCGGGTAGCTTGTCAATCTTTCGATCAACTTGCTTGTTCTTGAATTTCTCTGAAAATCTTGGAATTTTCAGGGTTGCATTACTGTTTATTTGTCAAAGATCATAACCTCTTGCTCCGCAAGAGCTGTGTTGCTTTGCTGTTGTTTTCAGCGACAGCTTTGATAGTTTATCATAACCATTTCTGTTTGTCAACAACTTTTTTCAAGTTTTTTTGACTTTTTACAACAGCCAACGGAGAAGGAGGGATTTGAACCCTCGCGCCGCTATTAACGACCTGCACCCTTTCCAGGGGTGTCCCTTCAACCTCTTGGGTACTTCTCCAGATAGTTGATTCTAATAATCTATATAATTATCGGCGGCACGAATGCCTAGCGGAGAGAGTGGGATTCGAACCCACGCGCCCTTTCGGACAAACGGTTTTCAAGACCGCCTCGTTATGACCACTTCGATATCTCTCCGAATGTGTGTCTTAAGTCTTTGTCATCTGTGTTGCTCACCTGACGACAAAAGCTATTCTAACAAAAAGGTTTGCTATTGTCAACACATTTTTACACAATTTTTATTTTATTTTTTTAAGATGAGAAAAAGCCCATTTTATCACGTTTTTGGGCTTTTCCTCTTTTTGCTGAATACAGTTTTTTCTATGAATTGTGTCTGTTATCATGTAATTGTTACAAATATTCCTACTATTTGCTTTTTACCACTGTCTGCTTTTCCCTGCAAGATACAACTCCCAGTCCGTCATATGATTTTCCATATTAGTGATCAGAACCACTTTGCTGTCATTCTCAGAGTAGGTCACT
This sequence comes from Clostridium sp. AM34-9AC, assembly GCF_003480225.1. NCBI lineage: Bacteria > Bacillati > Bacillota > Clostridia > Eubacteriales > Clostridiaceae > Clostridium > Clostridium sp. AM34-9AC. Next base: position 31,865 of record NZ_QUIU01000034.1, on the reverse strand, counting down.
TCTCTCTGCCACTTGTAAAAATCCGGTCCGTCTCCCAGATTTCTCATATAGCCCATCAGGCGTTTCAGGCAGTAAGCTGTCTCCTTCACATCCGTCAGGCAATCATTGGCATAAAAGTCTTTCCATTTTCCGTGTTCCCGATCCCTCATGGCGCTGTCCGCCGCTTCAAATGCTTCTGCAGCATTACCCAACAGGAAGAAGGCCTTCTTATATTCCTTCCGTTCATATGTTGCAAATGCTTCTGTAAATAAGGTAGCTCCCTGTAGACAATTCCGGTGGATTTTCACCTGCAGCAATACGGAATCTTTCCATAATTCATTTTCCCCAACGGTAAGGCCGCGCTCATACAGACCCTCAAGCTGTTTTCCCGTCTGCAGACATTTTCCTGTAAACCATTCCATCTGTGCAGCAAAGGTATCCTTATGAATACACCAGAACAGTTCTTCCACCGGTTCTGCAGCTCCGTTCTTCATCCAGCTATAGATAAAATCCCTCACAACATAATTATAGAATTGTTCTCCGGCATGCTCATCCTCTTTCTCTCCAAAGGGTAACATAGCCCTCGGATAATCACGAATGCAGTCTTCCATAATGGAAAGCTGCGCAGTATCATTCTCCGCCCCATAGTATTCGGTGACATAACGCTTTCTATGCTCTTCTGCCGACAGAGCATCCTGTTTCCACAGATTAGCAATAAAAGAAAGAGGATATACATGCGGCTTGATATTGGATGCATTGACAAGCCACAGGTCCGTAATTCCATGCCTCAGAGCATCCGTAAGCTCTTTTTCCACGAACTCCATGGAATTAGGCAGCATGGTAATATGGTTGGCCGCCTGTAAATCATAGAAGGATACATGATAATAGGTGCCATGCCGTCCCTTATCTCCTTCCTCCGGCAACGCTGACACTCTGGGGTTATGATTGCCTTGACGTCTGGATACCATCTTGCCGTAACCGTTGTCTGCCCAGATCAGGATCACATCCTCCGGAATCTGCAAACAGCCCTCCCGATATAATTCCAGAATTTCACCGTACAGATTTGTGCAGAACACTGCGTCCGGAATCTGTTCTCTGACCATTGCATATTGTTTCTTCATAATATTGCTGATCAATTCTCCCCGCTTCTCGGAAGTATCAAACGCGGAATCATTTTCCCAGAACGGTACATCGCCCTGTCCCCGGAAGCCAATATTCCAGATGACTTCCTCGTCCTTCTGCCTTTCAACAGCTTCCTGCCAAAGCTTATCGAACAGGTCTCCGTGTTTCAGATAGGAGGGTTTCAGATCCGGATAAGCCCGTAGGAACATTTCCGCTCCCAGTGGTTCCGCATGATGATGTGTAACCATAAGTCCCATATTTGACGCGATAGGAGCGTAAATTCTGGAGTTCTTATCCGTACCAGGGATCACCAGATTGCCACCACAGCGGAGCAGCGCTTCAAACACCATTTCCCATGGATAGTCTTTTGATACGCCGGCTGTCCAATGGCTGATCAGTACTTCGTCATTGATAAACCATCCACGATACCGGATTCTGTCCGGCTCCGAATGGTATATCCCACAGGGGATCTCTACATAAGATTTCACTTCCATCTTCTGATCATTCCAGAACCAGAATGGCAGCACTCCAAGGTAGGTTTCACTAAGGTAATTTAATGCATAGATAAAGGAACGGGCATCCGCTCCGTAGATCGTAATCTCCTGTTCTGTCACTTCCAGCTCATATTGTTCCGGTTTCAGATCTTTTTTGCACAAAATGATCCTGTTTCTATTCTTGACTATGTCAGTCAAAGTCTTTTCCATGTCTCTCCGGAGTCGCTCACAGGCAAGTTCTACGGCTTTTTCTGTTACGGCATCCGAAAGTAAGGTAGTGTTTCTACTTAACTGAAATGGGTTCATGCTCTTCTCCCTCTGTCTGTCATAATGATAGCAACATTATAAAAAAATGGGGTTCTTGTATCAAGATACAAAAAAGCCCGTTTCACTGACAAAATTTGTCTGCAAAACGGACTTTTTGTATTTTCATAATGGTCTGCAGGATTACAGTTTCAGATCATCCAACAGCATCTCTGCGTAGATTCCACCGATCTCTTTTAACCCTCTGGCGATCAGCGATGCGAAATTCACAGCACCGTCATAACGCAGGTGGGTATTATCCTCGGATTTCTCCGGGTGATTCTTATACTCGCCCTCCGGGAAGAACATATACCATCTTCTGCTGTTCTTCTCTCCGGCTTTTTTCAGCTCCATACGGCTCATGCTGTAGAGATCCACCAGAGGAACATTATTTTTCTCCGCGGTCTGCTTCATAGCAGCCACATAATCGGAATGCGCTCCGATCCCCAAGTGTTTCTCATCCATAAAGCATCTGCGCTCTAAGGGAGTGATCAGCACCGGATAAGCGCTATGATCTTTTGCCACACGGATAAAGGTTTCAAGATTCTCCATGTAAGTGGAAAAAGGCTCTGTATATCTGGTGGGATCCTCTTTTTTCTCGTCATTGTGTCCAAACTGGATAAACAGGAAATCTCCTGCACCAATTTTCTCCTCTATGGCTTTCAGTCTCCCCTCGTCCATAAAGCTTTTGGTGCTTCTGCCGTTCTTGGCATGATTGCATACCTGATATTCCGGCTTTACAAATAAAGGAAATACCTGACCAATGCCTGTCTGCGGATAGGTCGTATAGTCATTGGTCTGGACCGTGGAATCTGCAGCCCAAAAAATTCTGTTCATTTCTGCCCTCATTTCTGCGCTTCCCCTGCGCATCTTTTCTTGCGGAATTTGCCCGCAGATACAACACAAGGGAAACCGAAGTTTCCCTTGTCTAAGTCTAAGTACGTGCGAGAAGAAAATCACTCCTTAACAGCGCCGATATTAACACCCTTTACGAAGTATTTCTGCAGGAAAGGATACAGTGCCATGAAAGGAAGGATTGCACATACGATCGCTGCATAGAACAGAGTGTTCTGGGATACCGAATACTGTGTGGTAGGGGTATCACCATCCATGATCATATTACGTAACTGATACTGGAAGTTAACCTGGTCAGGATTGGTAATATAGATCTTAACGGTAGAATAGTCATTCCATACGGTTACTGCGAACATCAGGCCGATGGAAGCCAGAGCTGCTTTGGACAGAGGAAGCACGATCTTGAAAAAGATTCCCATAGGGGAACATCCGTCGATCTCGGCCGCCTCGAACAGGCTGGCAGGTATTCCTTCGAAGAAGTTACGCATCAGTACCAGGTTGTACACGTTCATACCGTGCTTTACCACCAGGATCCACATGCTGTTAACCAGGTGTAACTGCTTCATTACCAGGTACTCGGGGATCATACCACCGGAGAAGATCATGGTAAACAGAAGGAAATATGCGAAGAAGTTACGTCCGGGCATATCAAACTGGATCAGTACATAGCCACCCAGGGTGGACAGGAGCAGACCAAGGAACGTACCGAGCACGGTTGTGATCACGGAGTTGATGAACGGTCTGTAAAGTCTCTGGGTATGAATGATGGTCTTATAGCCATCTAAGGTAAAATCCTCCGGCCACAGTCTGAACTGGTATACACCCACAGCATTGAAGGAGTCTACTACTACCTTCCAGATAGGTACCAGAACCAGGAGGCCGATGAGAATAAATACGATGTAGTTTACAATATCGAATACATGAACCTTTTTCTTAGGTTTACGATAAGCTGTCTTTGCCACGTTTAACACCTCCTATACAATGCCACGGCCACGGGTCTTCTTACTAGCCCAGTTACATATCAGTACCAGTACACAGCCAACCAGGGACTTGAAGAGACCAACTGCTGTAGAGTAACCATAGTTCGGCAGAGCGATTGCGAATGTCTGACGATAAATATAAGTAGAAATAACATCAGATACGCTGTATACCGCATTGTTGTACAATACGAATACGGACTCGAACATATTCATAACCTTAGCAAGGTTCAGGATCAATACAGTGATAATAGTATTGGACAGTGCAGGCAGCGTTACGAAACGCATCTTCTGCATACGGGTTGCACCGTCGATATCAGCTGCTTCATACAGCTCCGGGTTGATACCTGCCAGAGTAGCCAGGAAGATAATGGTTCCCCAACCGGTCTCTTTCCAGATATTGATAATGTAGAAGATCGGTCTCCACCATGCAGTGCTTGCCAGGAAATAAATTCCCTTGGCATCCGGTGCCAGGATGCCCCAGTCACGCAGCAATCCGTTTACCAGACCGGTAGAGGAAGGAGACAGGAACAGGCTGAAGATAGATGCAACTACTGCCCATGACATAAAGTGGGGCAGATATATAATAGTCTGCAAAGTTTTCTTTGCAAAGAGATTTCCCATTTCATTTAAGAAGATTGATACGATAACCGCAGTGAAGGTCGTGATCAATAACTTCATGATACTCAGTTCCAATGTGTTCCTGAATGCACTCCAGAACGCATCGGTCTTAAACATACTGTAAAAGTGCTTGAGTCCCACAAAAGTAGGAGCACCTACGGGCTTGTAATCGTAGAATGCATAACGAATACCAAGCATGGGCCAGTAATACATGATCAAAATAAATATAAATACAGGCAGGAACATTACATAATAGCCTCTGTTATTCCAGATCCGGAGACCCAAAGGCTTGTGACGTACTTCTACGCCGGTGGATGTGGTGATTTTCTTTTTCTTGCTCATACCATCCCTCTTCCTTTCAACTTCATCTCACACATTCTTTTCTCTCTAAAATATCCTGTCCCATGGGCTTTGTATCCCGATGGGACAGGATAATTATATCATATTTTGCAGCTTCCGCTACTCTATTACGGTCTCAATTACTGATTCAGTTCAGCTAAGCACTGATCAATGATACTGCCAACAGTGTCAACGTAGGTCTGCATAGCTGCATCTACATCGCCGCCATCAACTACTACAGAAGTGATAGCTGCCAGCTTAGCATCATAGATGGTACCGGACTCGTTGGTGTAGGTCTCAGAGGTAGGAGACTGAGGAGCATCCTTGCAGTTCTCGGTGAAGAACTTGTTACCTTCTGCAGCCAGGCTGGAGATATCGTTAAAGCCGTTGTCCAGAGAGCAGATAACCAGAGCGGGATCCATAGCGTTCTTCTTCCATACGGAGTTAGGATCGTTAGGAGACTGCTTTAAGTGGAACTGACCATCTTCGTACTCGTAAGACTTCTCTTTGTCAGTACCTGCATTGATGGTGAAGCTTTCAGCCTTGGTAGACCAGTGAACATCCTCTGCACCGTAGGTCCACAGTGTCTGCACCTTGTCACCATCCATCATGGTCTCGATGAATGCATCGAAGATAGCCTGCTCACGGGAATTGTCTCCGTCACCGTCATCAATGATAACCCATACAGGAGCTTCTCTGTTCAGGTAAGCGCCAACCTCAGCGATAGGAGCCAGCTCAACCAGCTTCTCATCAACACCGTTCTTGATCAGGTTATCGGTCAGAGTCTGATACCAGGAACCTGCCCAGTAAGTGAATACACCTGAAGAACCGGTCTGATCGTTAGAGAACCATTTCTCACGAGCGATCTTGGTAGAAGCGGTCAGGGTCTCAGGGTCGATAGCGCCATCCTTGTAAGCCTGCTGTAATCTTAACAGAGCTGCCTTGGTAGCATCGGTCTGGAATCCATCGTACCAGGTACCATTCTCATCCTGCAGGATTGCGGGATAAGAATCCTGCCAGAACTCAGGCAGATAGTTTACATAAGGAGCCTCGTTACCAACGAAACCAGCTGCGATAACGCCATAGGTATCACCGGTTACGCCGTTGCCATCGGGATCTTCGTTGTGGAACTTTAACAGCATGTTGTAGTAATCATCATAAGTCTTGATGTCTTCAGCCTTCAGGCCAACTGCATCTAACCATGCCTGCTTAACGTAGGTAACACATCCATTACCATAGGTAGGAGCGAAACCATACAGATGACCTTCCTCATCCTTCAGGTTCTCGTTGATCTCAGGCAGGATCAGGTGAGACTGGAATTTAGCGTTTGCATATGCTTCGGACATATCCCACAGCAGACCGGTAGGTGCATACTGCTTGAACATATCTGCACTCATGATCATTACATCAGGATAGTCACCGCCTGCGAACAGACGACCTACTGCATCGGTATAACCGGAATGGTCTAACTGCTGGACGTTCATCTTAATAGGATGACCGATTGCTTCGGATACTGCATCATCCCACTGCTGAACGAATTCAGCCTGGCCGTTATCAACGGTTGCGGTCAGAGTACCATTAACTACTACGTTAATCTCCTCCAGATTGTAAGCTTCGGTAGATGCTGCCTCGGTAGAAGCTGCTGCGCTGCCAGTTGCTGCGCTGTCGGTGGATGCTGCAGGAGCATCATTGCTGCTTCCGCATGCTGCTAAGGAAGCTACCATAGCAGATGCTAAAAGTACGGATAATACTTTTCTCTTCATTTCTTTCCTCCCTAAAAATTTGGAATCATGATTTGTCATGGGGTCATTCCCTTGACTTGCCCTCACCTTACCATCCGTCACCGGGAAAAACAAGTTACAATTTTTGCGTTCGGGTGCAAATTTTGACAACCGCTTCCGCAAAGCATTGATTTTACTGCATTCTTTGAAAGTACTTACATTTGATTTTTTTCAATTTGAAAGTGGTTACATCTTGCTTCCTTTGTCAGTAACTGATACAATAGACATAATTTATTAGGTATATTATCTAAAAAAATAGAGCCCCTGGAGTGATCATGAATGATTTTGAATAAAAAAGAAGCCCAGAACGATACAAATTACACAAGCCATAACAGTACTTTAATGCTGAAAATGGTAACCTCTTACAGTATTTTCCTGCTGATCATTCTGGTTTTGTTCATCTTTTTATACCGTTCTACGATAAATAACGCGCGTGATTCTTATGATCAGCAGAACGAGACAACCCTGATCAGCAATGCAGAGCTGTTTGAAAGCGATCTGAATATCATGGAAGTCTATTGCAGACAGCTTCTGCAGAACGACACTTTCCGGAAAGTCATGAATTATGAGAATACCTATTATCCTTTTACGGAAATGGGAAATGAATTGCAGAACTCTCTGGCTACCAATGTATATGCAGAAGCTCTTCTTCCGTTAAAAGAGTCCTTTGTCTATTTTCCGGAGACAGACTATGTATTGAATCCTACTTATTTTATATCCGCAAAGCGGTTCTATAGCTGGATCCAGAAGTATCCTTCTACCGAAAAAGAAATGTGGCGATCCTACATGACGGAACCGGAATACGAGAACCGCTTTCTTCCCATGGATCAGTTCATGCCAAATTACAGCGAAAAATACTATATGTATATCATCGACCTGAACGATCTCTATTATATGGATGCCAATGCGAAGGTCTGCTTTATCTTCGAACAGGATAAGATGGCGGATCTGTTCGACTGTGTTCAGATGGATGGTGATAATTTCCTGGCGGTGACCGCGGAAGATGACTCCACCGTGCTTACGATAAATACTCCGAACAGCATTTCCGCAGAAATGTTGGATTCTCTGGACTTTAATAAGGGCTATGCAGAGGTCCGGATCGATGGGCAGAACTTTACTTTGGGGAAATACGTTTCGGATAACACCAGTTATTCTTACTATTTCAGCTTCCCGCCCTACAAGGCGACCGCCGGATTGGGTGGCACCCAGCTGCTTTTCATCTTTTTTGCCCTGCTGGCATTGCTTACAGGCGGCTGTCTGGTCTATTATTTCTCCCGCCGCAATGTCCGCCCGATCATTGAGCTTGGGCAGGAATTGCAGACCGCTGTGGAAGTACAGAAAAATCTGCAGGAAGTGGTAGACAGTCAGCGTCCGATCATCTGTACCTCCTATGTGAGACAGCTGTTATCCGGTACTGCTACTTCCGAGGATGAAGTTACCTACATGGAAAACTATCTGGGTATTGCGGATTCTTCTTATTATAATGTGTTGTACATCGTCTACTATAATAATTTCGGAGACAATACAGAAATCACTCTCCCCGGCGGCGTGGAATCCATGGAAGAACTGGAAAAGATCATCGAGACAGCACTGGAGAATTTCTTTGGTACACCGCTGTTCTATTTCAGCCCCTCGGACCGTACCTATTCCGTTTTGCTGCACTGCTCAGAGGAAGAAGAAAAGGATCTGATCCTGAAGATCAACAACTGCATCCTGCGTCTGCATGATTATCTGCTGGACACTTACGACATCTGGCTTTTCGCAGGTATCGGACGCAATACGGATTCCCTGATGAATGTATGGGAATGCTACCAGCAGGCCTCCGAGGCTGTCAGCTATACCACGAAGAACTACATTTTCTTCCCGTATGAATTCATTAAAAAGGATTCCAACGTGTTCTATTATCCGCCGGAGATCTCCACGAAGCTGATCCATTTCATCTCCACTGGCAATACTCCGCAGGTACTGGAGCTGTTCAATCTGATCCACCAGGAGAATATCGAGGAACGTACCCTGCCGGTTAACCTGTTAAAATACCTACTGTCAGATATCCGTAACACTTTATTAAAAGCAAGATTTGCACTGCCCCAGGACGCAGATTCCGAAGCTGTAAAGGTACTGGATGAACGTTTCAATGAGCACCTTACCTTCAAATTGTGCGAAGATCTTGCCTTATCCCTGTGTAATCTCTTCGGCAATAAGGAGGATGACAATACGTTATCCGCCACCATTGAGAAATATATTAAGGAAAATTACAAGGACCCTTCCTTAGGGCTTAACAAGATCTCCGATGAATTCCAGATCTCAGAGAGCTATTTCTCCCATATGTTCAAGGAAAAGACCGGAGTCAACTTCTCCACTTATCTGGAGAATATCCGCATGACGGAGGCCGCAAGACTGATCAAGGAGACCGATATCAGTCTGAATGAGCTGTATATTGCTGTGGGATATAATAATTCCAATACTTTCCGGCGTGCCTTCAAGAAGGTATACGGAGTGACCCCCAGTTCCATGCGGGAAAAATAGAACAATCTCTTGATAGAAATGCACAAAGGAACAGCCGGGACATCTTCGGAGGATTTAATCCTCCAGAAATGCCTCGGCTGTTTTCATATCTTCCGGCGTTGTGATCTTAATATTCTGATAAGAAGCCTCTACCAGCTTCACTCTTGTCTCAGTAAACAGTTCCACCACGCTGGCATCATCCGTTACCTGAATGCCCTGTTCCTGCATCCTGGGAAGACGATTTTTCAGTCTCTCGTATGCCTGCAGGATCAGGCTGGTCTCAAATACCTGCGGTGTCTGGATATTCCAGACGGTTCTTCGATCCGGAGTGGACAGGGCAAATCCTTCTCCGTCACTGATCTTTACCGTATCCTTGCTCTGTACCGCCGCCACACAGGCCTGATATTGCACGGCCGCTGCATAGGTATCTTCTAATATCTTCTCTGTCAGAAAAGGTCTGGCTCCATCGTGAATGAACACATATCCGTGCTCATTGGGTACTTTCAACCGTCCGTCAGCAATCAGCTGTAAGGCTCTCCCCACGGACAGATACCGTTCCGCTCCTCCAGAAGTGATAATATTTACTTTGGTAAAATGATATTTTTGCACGATTTCTTCCCGGACATAGGGAATATCCTGCTCTGTCGTCACCAGAATACAGTCATCAATGATCCGGGATTCCTCCACCGCATGCAAAGCATACCAGATCAGGGGCTTTCCTTTTAACGGTAAAAACTGCTTCGCCACCGCCGACTGCATGCGGCTTCCGCTGCCCGCCGCAAGGATAATAGCGGTACATCTGGGCTTTTCCCCATTCTCCTGAGGCTCCTGTCCGTTTTCCATCTCATTTTTCATGCTGTAATCTTCTGTCTCATTTCTGTCCTGTGCTACTCTGTCTACCATATTGTGTCTGTCTTTCCTTGAAGTCTTTTTTCGGTTCTTATCGCTCGCCCAGCTTTAAATTCGGCACCGCATTCAGATCATAACCGCTGCGGACACCCTTAATGTACTCGTAATAGCCGGCCACACCGATCATCGCCGCATTATCGGTACAGAAAATGGGGGAGGGATGATAAAATGCTATGTTACGTTTTCCGCATTCTTCCTCAAACGCTGCCCGCAGGGAAGAATTCGAAGCCACGCCGCCGGCAATGGCAAATTTATTCAGTCCATAAGCCTTCACTGCATGGAGGGAATGGCTCACCAGCACATCTACGACTGCTTTCTGGAAGGAAGCAGCCACATCCGCCTGATTAATCTCTTCTCCCTTCATCTGGCATCCGTTCAGATAGTTCAGCACTGCGGATTTCAGACCGCTGAAGCTGAAATCATATTCATTCTCCGCCACTGCTGCTCTGGGGAAGTGGATGGCATCCGGATTGCCCTCCTTCGACACCTTGTCAATCTTGGGACCGCCGGGATATCCCAGTCCGATGGCACGAGCCACCTTGTCAAAAGCTTCTCCCGCCGCATCATCTCTGGTCCGTCCGATGATCTCATATTCACCGTAATCCTTGACCACCACCAGATGTGAGTGGCCGCCGGACGCCACCAGACAGATAAAAGGAGGCTCCAGTTCTTTATTCTCAATGAAGTTGGCACTGATGTGTCCCTCAATATGATGTACTCCAACCAGGGGAATTCCGGTAGCAAAACTGATTGCTTTTGCCTCAGATACACCCACCAGAAGTGCTCCCACCAATCCGGGACCATAGGTCACCGCAATGGCGGTAATGTCTTCCAGCGTCACATGGGCATCGGCAAGCGCCTGCTCAATGACCTGATTGATCTTCTCGATATGTTTGCGGGATGCGATTTCCGGCACCACACCACCGTACAGGGTATGTAATGCAATCTGTGAGGAAATGACGTTGGAAAGCACTTCCCTGCCGTTTTTCACCACAGAAGCCGCTGTCTCATCACAGGAGCTCTCAATTCCCAGAATATAAATATCTTTTTGTTTTTCTGTCTCTGCCATTTTTCTGCCTACTTTGCTTTTAATTATTCTCCTGCTGTTCCAGACTGTCATTCAACTGATCCGCCGTCTCCCAGCCGTAGATCCTCCATTTGCGGTTTTCATCCCTGCGAAGCAGATATACCAGCATGGTGGAACTCTTTTTTCCGTTTTCCGTCATGCCATAGCCACAGGCAATCCGGGCAAAAGAATATCCGTCTGCTGTATAATAGTCCACATTGGTGCTGGACGCAAGAGAAACACTTGTTATTTTTCTCTTATTGTCCTTATAGTTCTTAACCTCTCCCTGTAATCGGGTCAGATAGGTATCTTCTTCGTTATTTGCCCGGAGTTCCTCATCGAACAGCTGAAGGGATTTCCTGCCCAGTTCCTGAAGCTCCTCCGTGGTACAGTCTTCATTGTAGAAGCATTTGATCAGATCATTGTAATATCTGATTACTTCCTTAGGTGTCGCAGGATAATTATTGGTCAGATCTCTGGAGAGTGCCGTATCCACCTCTGACATAATGGCCTCCTGCTGTTCTGTCCTGCTTTTTCCCGACAGATACGAATAATATCCCACTACCAGGACAATGAGGAAGATCAGAAAAACCGTAATTTTCGTCATCGACGTGTTGTTTTTTTTCATATTTTCCTACTTCCCTTCATCAAAGTTCAATTCCATGGTCCAGCCGTCCTTTGCCGCATAAGCTGCGGGGAAAATCTTCCGGACATCATCCATGAATTCCTCAGGTCTCGTCATAGAAGGGCTGTAATGTGTCAGCCACAGTTTCGGTGCCCCCACTTCTTTTGCGATCTTCGCCGCTTCGTACATTGTCATGTGCTTATGTTCTCTGGCTTTGACCAGCTTGTCGGGTTCGCCATACATTCCTTCCAGAATCAGCAGATCCGCTCCCTGGGCATTCTGACGGATGCTTTCAGTAGGACGGGTGTCTGTACTGTAGGTCACCTTCAGGCCCTTTCGTTCCGCTCCCAGTACCATATCCGGAGTGAAGACTCTTCCGTTTTCCTCCAGAGTCTCCCCCTTTTGCAGACGGCTCCAGAATTTCATGGGGATTTCCTGCTCCAAAGCTCTGTCCTTATCAAATCGACCCGCACGGTCAATCACCATACTGTATCCATAACAGAGCACATTGTGGTTCACTTTGAAGGCTTCCAGACGGAATCCTTCAAAAGAAAATGTCTGGGCATTCTCCGTGATCTCCATGCATTTTACTTCAAAAGGAAGCTCCGGTGCGATCACCCGCAGAGAAGCCACCACTTTGGCAAGTCCCCTGGGCCCGATCAGGAGCAGCGGTTCCGTGCGCTCTGCATTTCCCATGGTCAGAAGCATTCCCGGAAGACCGCTGATATGATCCGCATGAAAATGGGTAAAGCAGATAATGTCGATGGGGTTCGGGCTCCAGCCTTTTTCCCTCATGGCAATCTGGGTGCCCTCTCCGCAGTCGATCAGAATACTTTTCCCGTTATAGCGCATCATCAGGGAGGTCAGCCATCTGTAAGGCAGTGGCATCATTCCTCCGGTTCCCAATAAGCAAACGTCTAACATCTTTCCTCGCAATCTTGCCTAAGCAGCATCTTTTTGTTCTTTCTGTCTATAAAAGCTCTGTCTCCGGCATTTCTTCCACCGGAACGGCAAACGTATGGATCCATTTGTCATAGCAGTCTTCGCACAGGTCAAACTTGTGTCTGAGCCCGTCTTTCCTGCTGAAATAGCCAAATCTCACATCTGCGGCGAAACATCCTTCACGGACGATTTCATTTTCTATTTTCAACTCCTTGCCGCAGCCGTTACAGATTACCTGCTGTAATTTACCGTTTTCTTCTTTTCGCATCCTGTTTCCACCTTTCTGACTGTAAATGTTACCTTTTGACCCTGACATCATTATAATGGATAATCTGCCAAAAAAGTGGTGGTAATACTTGTTAACGGCGCCACATGATCATGGCATCCTCTGTCGGTTTTTCATAAAATTTCGGGCGGATCCCCTCGGAGACAAAACCGAATTTCTCATACAAGCGGATGGCCGGTGCATTGCTCACTCTGACTTCCAGCGTATATGCTGTGATCCCGCGCTCATTACCGAGGCGTAACAACTCTTCCAGCATTTTGCTGCCAATGCCCAGATTTCGATATTCCGGTGCTGTCACCACATTATCGATATTGCCCTCATGAAAACTATCCGTCAAACCGGCGCAGCCTGCGATATGACCATCTGCCTCCGCCACAACATACAGGCAATATTCTCTCGTCAAAAGGCCTCTGAAGTCTTCCGCCGACCATGGCATGCTGAAGGACTCTGCCTCGATCCGGCTCAGTTCTTCGATATCCGTATCCTGTAACTTACGAACTTCTATCTTCATGCCTGTGCCTCTTTTGCAGCCTTCTCCTGTTCCTCTCGCTCCCGCTCTGCCTGGCTCTTACGCAGGTATTCGGGTTCATGCTCCGCTGCGGTCACCGTTCTGCCATGTGCATAGTAGACAGCTCCCAGAGAAGCCACACTGGCAGCACGCTGACGATTATTGGCAGCCGGAGCAAAGGAGCAGGGAACCTTCAGTTTCTGTAAGATCTGTTCCCTGTAGACCGGAACGCCGTCTCCTAAGAAGATCACTTCCCGTCCCAGACGGTTTAATTCCTCCACCAGCTCGTCCACGGCAATAGCGCACTGCTCTTTGATACTGTGCATCACAAGTTGATGTTCTGAGCTTTCCTTTTCCGGGATCTCCTCTTTACAGAACTCATAAATTCCGGTATATACCTGATTCCTTCTGGCATCCATGATGGGACATACCAGCTTGTCCGTTCCCCAGAGGTTAAAAGCCAGTCCCTCCAGTGTCGGGACCTCTACCAGCGGAAGGTTCAGTGCCAGTCCCAGTCCCTTTGCCGTAGCCGCCCCGATCCGAAGTCCGGTAAATGAACCGGGGCCTGCGGAAATGGCAATCGCATCAATGGTATGCAGATCCAGATCGATCATCTGCCGGATCTCATCCAGCATCGGCAATAAGGTCTGAGAATGTGTTTTCTTATAATCTGTGGTGTATTCTGCGATCAGGACGTCATCCTCCACAATAGCAGCACTGGCCACCAGACCGGAACTATCCAAAGCTAATATCTTCATACTGTAGTCCTCTCCTCAATCGTGATCCGGCGGTAATCAAAGCCCTTCTCCAGATCCTTTTCTATGGTCACCTGCCGGTAATGTTCCGGCAGGATCTCTTCGATCAGATTCGCCCACTCGATCAGGCAAAGTCCCTCTCCGTAAAAGCAGTCCTCGTAACCGATCTCTTCCATTTCCTCCACATCGCCGATGCGATAGACATCAAAGTGGTAAAAGGGCATGCGCCCTTCCTCGTAGATCTGCACAATGGTAAAAGTGGGGCTGTTCACCGGCTCCGTGATCCCGAGGCCATCTGCCACGCCCTGTGTAAATACGGTCTTGCCAACCCCAAGATCACCGATCAGCGTGTAGACCTGTCCGGGAAGTGCTTCCCTGCCGATCCGCTGTCCCAGTGCAAAGGTCTCTTCCGCACTGTGGGTCTCTATGATTTCTTTTTTGCATTCTCTGTTATCTGCTGAATCGCCTGTTGTCATTTTCCTTACACTTTCTATTGTTACATGTTATGGTTATGCAGTTACTGTTACTTTTTATAGAATTCGTAACTATTCAGAGCCATGCAAAACTGCGTTCTGCGAATGCCTGCATACAGGCAGATAAGCAGTTTTATATGGCGAAGTAACCACATGCTCTATTCTTCTGCTGTATCCATGCATCTAGCTGCGGATCTTCACTTTTGTGGGCGGCATATGGGTGGAAATCATTTCGATAACATCCGTTGTCTTATCCTGCATCTGACTTTTAGGAAAAATTGTTGCATTATTTTTCGCCGTATACACAATGATGCTGCGTCCGGTGGATACCGCTTTCAAGCAATCCTCCCATTTCTGACAGGTGGAGCTGTCCCCCTGGGAGATGGTAATGCCGTTCTCATCCAACACATAATGCAGCGGTTCCTTGAAGACCGGATTGTTTACTGCCTGCTGTTTGCTCTTGATATAGAGTGTCCATGGGAGATATAACAGAATCACCACGCCAAGAATCAGATAGATCCAGTACTGTCTCGAGATGCCCACGATCACGCCCAAAGCTCCAATCACTGCTCCCAGAAGTCCGGACACACTGTTGTAGCTGTGCCGCAATAAAAAGTCATATAAATCCCCCGATGTAATCTTCACATCCAATTCTACCATAATGAGTTCTTTCCTTATAATAATGTGACTGCATAGTTACTTGCTATTATAATCCCATCCCCACCATCCGGCGACTGCGCATGGGATTGCATACTATAGAGAACATTATAAATTTTTTCCCATAAAAAAGCAAGTAAAGAACCGCATGGATTCCAATATCTGTGACCTGCGGTTCTTATAGTTTACATTTTATTTAATTATGATTTAACTTTTATCACATATTATTCATGCCGTAATGCTTCGATAGGGCTTAATTTCGCTGCCTTTTTCGCCGGATAAATTCCAAAGAAAATACCTACAGCCGAGGAGAACATACTGGCTCCCAGCACCGTTCCCACACTCACCTTTGCGGTAAATCCAATCAGGCTGCAGATTCCGACGGCTCCTGCCACACCGATCAGAATACCGATCAGGCCGCCCAGCAGGGTAATGATGGCGGATTCCGACAGAAACTGTAACAGGATGGATCCGGTCCTGGCTCCCAGAGATTTCCGGATACCGATCTCTCTGGTACGCTCTGTCACGGATACCAGCATAATGTTCATAACGCCGATACCACCCACCAGCAGGGAGATGGCTGCTACAAATACCACAAAAATGGTGATGTAGCTTAAGATCTGATCCATCTGGCTCATAATATCATTAAAGTTCTGTACTAAGATGGCGTTCTGGCCTCTAACGCCGTGGCGGTTCTCCAACAATCTCACCACATCCTTCGCCACCTGAGAGGCATTTTCCGCACCATCACTGACGATCAGCAGATCCGTATACTCCACATAGAATCCATATCCGTCCGAAATCGTGGAGATGGGTGCCTCCATGGTCACTGTACCGGCTCCTGCCATTCCGAAAAGTTTCGATGCATTGTCCTTACGGATACCAACAATCGTAAATTCCTGTGTCACTCCATACAACGTATAATCAAAGCTCATTCCGATCACATTGGTATTACCAAACAGCGTTTTCGCACTGCTCTCCGTAATGACGCAGACTTTGTTCGCCGTATAATAATCGGAATCTGTAAAATAGCGTCCTTTGATGATCGGATCCTGGTTGCAATATTCCAATCCTGCTTTTCCGAAAGTTGCAGCAGCATCAAAGGTTCCCTTTCTGCCGGTGGCGCTTCCGCTGAAACTCCAGGACGGTGTTACCGCCTTGACATTAGGGACTTTCTCCTGAATGGCATCCATATCCTCTTCGGTAAATATCACTTCCGTACCGTTTTCTGCGGTATCGTTGCTATAAACTGCGATCTGGCCGCCCGCCATAGAATTCAGTTCTCCGTTGATCCCACTTTTCACTCCATTACCTATGGAGATGATCATGATCACCGAAGAGATTCCTATGATAATGCCCAGCATGGTCAGGATCGAACGTCCCTTATTACTGCGGATATTCATCAATGCAATTTTGATGTATTCCCATACTTGTGTCATGGATCCGCCTCCTACTGTTCCATAGGCACAGCCGTTACTGCCATGCCCTCCTCCAGGCTGACACCCGTGAGGCTGTTCACAATGATCTGGTCTTCCTCGGTAATGCCATCCAGGACCTCTGTGTATTCATCGGAGGAGATTCCGCAGGTAATTGCCCTCTTAACTACCATGCCGTTCTCGATCACATAGAGGAAATCTCCGTTTTTATCCGCATTGATCGCTTCTACCGGGATCAACAATGTATCCTGTGCACTGTTGGTATGTACGGTCAGCTTAGCATCCAGTCCGAGGATGATCTTGTCATCCGGGTTGGTCAGATGTACTTCCACGCCTACCATAGGTGTATTGGAAGCGTTCAGTGTTGCCATTCGGTTGATCTTGGCGATCTCACCTTCGTACTTATTGCCGGAGATCGTAATATCTACTTTCTGCCCGATGGCAAGTTTTGCCACATCGGACTTGGAAGCATCAAAGGAAACCTTCACATTCTGGCTGCTCTCCAGCGTGATCAGCTGTGCTCCTTCTGTTACGCTGGCTCCGGAGACACCGGTACACTCCGTTACAATACCGTCAAAGTCCGCAACAATTCCTTTTTTCGCCGCATCGTACTGTTCCTGTGCCTCCTGATAGGTCAGCTGTGCCAGATCCTTATCTGCCGCATAGGCTTGCGACTGATAGCCATTCAGGATCGTTCCCTCACTGCTGCCCTTCTGGCTCTGCATCTCGGCCTTGTAATTTTCACATTCCGTAATATGCTCCTGCACGGTAGCGATCTCATTCTGCATACTCACTACATAATCACTGGAATTAGCAATAGACTGCACGTAAGAATTTCTGGCCTGACTGCTGCTGATATCCTGTAATTCCTTATTGATTTCCTTGGCCCGTTCTGCTGTCACACCGTCCTGCAGTTCTTTGTTTAGGTCTGCCGCTTTTCTGCTCAGATCGTAGCTCTCCTCAGACAGCTGTCTCTGGGTCTCCCTCTGGCTCGTACTCAGTTTATCCTGCAGTTCCTTGAGATATGCCTTGTAATCGGTAAGCTGCTGATCCAACACTGCCAGATTGGTATTGGCCTCATTCAGTTTTGCTGTACTTTTGCTGTTCTCTGTCATAGTACTGTTATAAGAAGCATTACTCTTATCCTGCTGTAAGGACGCCTCCTGCAGGCGCTGCTCCATCTGATCCATGTCGTAGGTCATCAGGACATCCCCTGCCTTGACGGCATCTCCGGCTGCCACATTGATCTCGCTTAATCTTCCGCTGACCGGAGCAAATAAAACGGTCTTTTCCTCACTGGCTACTTTTCCGCTGGTGCTGACATTTTCTTCGATGTCTCCGCGAAATGCATTAGTGGTGCTTACCATCACTCCAGCATTGCCGGAAAACGCACAGCTTACCATGCGTATCACGATCAGTACAATTATGATAGCCGCAATAATAACAGGTGCTTTTTTACGCTTTTTGCCTGGGTTCTTTGCCTTCCGTTCCTTTTTTGCTTCTTTTTGCTTTCTCTTTTCTGCTTTCTTCATTTCCTTGATTTTTTTAGCACTCAGTGCCTGTTCTGTTTTTTCCTGCTGTTCCATGATCCCTCACTTATGATCCTTTCTATATTCATTCATACTCTTATCTTTTCATAATTTGTTAACCGTGACCGGCGGCATGGCATTGCATGTGAAAGATTTATTTTCCACTACGCTCCTGCTGTCTGCAGCTCCTCCACCGGAACGATCTGTCCGGAATCGGATTCCACTTTGCCGTCCTTGATCTTGATCACCCGTTTTGCCTGGGCCGCAATATCATTGTCATGGGTGATCAGGATGACTGTTCTTCCCTCATTATGTAAACCTTTCAGAATATCCATGATCTCTTTTGTGGAATTGGAGTCCAGATTGCCGGTAGGTTCATCCGCCAGGATCACCGGTGGTGCCTGAGCAATAGCTCGGGCAATGGCCACTCTCTGCTGTTGTCCTCCCGACATCTCCGAAGGCTTATGATCCATACGGTGTTCCAGTCCCACCTTTTTCAGTGCTTCTCTGGAAAGCTCCTGACGTACACTTCTGGATACTCCCCGGTAGATCAGTGGCAGTTCTACATTTTCCACCGCAGTCAGATTGGGGATCAGATTGAATCCCTGGAAAATAAAGCCGATCTCCCGGTTGCGGATATCCGACAGTTCATCGTCTGTCAATGCGGATACATCCTGTCCATGGAGCCAATATTCTCCACTGGTGGGCACATCCAGGCATCCCAGCATATTCATCAGCGTGGACTTACCGCTTCCGGAATGTCCGATGATGGCCACAAATTCCTGTTCGTCGATGGTCAGGCTCACATGATCCAATGCCCGCACCTCATTTTCCCCGGGATTGTAAACCTTGCACACATCTTTGATCTCTACTAATGCACTCATTCCTCACATACTCCCATTTCCTGTTACATTTTTGTGTATTCATCTTTGTGTTACTGTACTTTTTGCATAATACAATAATACTATTTGAGTGTCAATACATTTTTATAAGTATTTGCAACTATTCAGCGCCATGCAAAAGGAAAGCTCTGGAAGGGCGATTTTGCGCATGCGGTTCTGAATAGTTATTACAGCTACTATAACAGGGAAATCCGAAAAAAATGTTGGGAAAATTCTAAAGATTTTCTATATTGACAATATGTTCACAAAGTGTTATATTCCATGCATAAGGTAAAGTTCTTCAGGGTTGGGTGCAATTCCCTACTGGCGGTAATAGTTCATCCTTAAGTCCGCGACCCGCAGATGCATTCTGCGGCTGATCCGGTGTGAATCCGGGACCAACAGTACAGTCTGGATGAAAGAAGACGTATCACTTATATTTTTTTGTGATACCCATGCCCCGGAAGCTTGTATTCCGGGGCTTTTTTTGAAGGCTTTCCTTGATTTTTCTCATAGGAAAGGAGTTCTGAAATGAACAAATTAATGCAAACTGTAACTGAAAATGTGGCCTATGTAGTCATCTTCCTGGCGGTCATCGTGGGGTGTTTCCTGGTGGCTGTGGTGCTGGAAAAGAGTGCCCAGAAGAAAAACGGAGTTTCTGAGCCGATCTTCAACACCAGAAAGCTTGCCATGATCGGTATGTTTTCCGCCATCGCCATGATCCTGCATGTGTTGGACTTCCCCATCTTTTTTGCCCCCGGCTTCTATAAAATGGACTTCAGTGAGCTGCCGATTTTAGTCGGTTCCTTTGCTTTCGGTCCCGTAGCAGGTGTCATGATGGAATTCGTGAAGATACTGCTGAAGCTGTGCATAAAAGGTACCTCTACCGCTTTCATCGGCGATCTGGCGAATTTCGTAGTGGGCTGCAGCCTGATCATCCCTGCTTCCGCTGTGTATTCCTTTAAGAAAACTAAGAAAAACGCCATCCTTGCCTGCATTGCCGGTACACTGGTCATGACGATATTCGGTACCGCATTCAATGCCGTATATCTGCTTCCCGCCTTCTCCAAGTTCTACGGAATGCCTCTGGATGCCATCCTGGCAATGGGTACCGAAGTCAATCCGCTGGCAAAGGAAGGCAGCATTGTAAGCTTCGTGGTGGCATGTGTGGCTCCCATGAATCTCATCAAGGGAACGCTGGTCTCTGTTGTGACACTGCTCATCTACAAGCCTTTAAGCCCTATTATCAAAACAGGTCATAAGGCATAATAAAGATCTATTTCACTTTTCGTATCGTTTGGTGTTATTGGTTATAAAATCATAAGAAGAAAGAGGAATAACATTTTGCTGTGTTATCCCTCTTTCTTCTTATGATAATACGATGTTGGAGTCAAAAGCCCCCGACTTTGATGCCTGCGGATTGTTCCGTGCTACGCACTCCCACTTCTCCGCTCCGCTTCGGTCCGTGCTAAACATGTGCCACTGGCACATAGCACCCTACCCTCTATTCGCATATCGTGGGATTATCATCCCACTTTTATGCTCATATCGGGGCGGGTCAAAAGGTCTTTCACCCACTTATGAGCAAGCTCATGTGGGCTTAGACCTTTTGACCCTGGCATCATAATATTACTGCTTCTGGATCTTCATGGTCAGACCGATACGTTTCTTCGCCACATCCACAGTCAATACCTGCACATCCACAATATCTCCGACGCTGACAGCTTCCAGCGGATGCTTGATATAGCGGTCGGTGATCTGGGAGATGTGCACCAGTCCGTCCTGATGGACACCGATATCCACGAACACACCAAAGTCAATGACATTACGCACGGTTCCTTTCAGAATCATGCCGGGCTTTAAATCCTTCATATCCAGAACATCACTGCGCAGGATCGGCTTCGGCATATCGTCTCTGGGATCTCTGCCCGGCTTCTCCAGTTCCTTCAGGATATCTGTCAGCGTGATCTCGCCGATTCCCAGCTCTTCTGCCAGCAGTTTCTTATTCTTAATACGCTTTTCCAGTCCGGAAATATCTTTTGCATCATTTGATGCATTCTGTACTGCCGGTGCATTTTTCTTTGTAGAAGTTTCTGCAGAATTATCAAAGCTCACACCACCCATGGCCGCTGCCAGAGCCTTGCCCATAGCGGTATTGGTATTATGCACTCTTACGGTCTTACCTTTCTGCTCTTCCCGTTTCTTTGCCGTATTGGCTGCATTACTGCCGTTCTTCTGTCCGGAAGCCTGTGCCCCGCTCTTGCCGGAAGCTTTCTTAGCTGCCGCCTGTTTCTGGGCTTCCTTAATGTCCTCCATTGTCAGTCCCAGCTTCGCCATCAGCTGCTCCGCTGCTTCGTAGGATTCGGGATGAACGCTGGTGGCATCCAGAGGATTCTTACCATCCGGGATCCGTAAGAAACCGGCACACTGCTCATATGCCTTAGGTCCCAGCTTCGGCACCTTTAACAACTGCTTTCTGCTTACAAAACGCCCGTTATTTTCTCTGTAATCTACAATATTCTTCGCAATAGTCTTGTTAATGCCGGAGACATATTCCAGAAGGGATGCGGACGCAGTATTCAGATCCACACCGACCTTGTTTACACTGTCCTCCACCACGCCGCTTAAGGCATCGCTTAATTTCTTCTGGTTCATGTCGTGCTGATACTGGCCTACACCGATGGACTTGGGATCGATCTTCACCAGCTCTGCCAGGGGATCCTGTAATCTTCTGGCGATAGATGCAGCACTTCTCTGTCCCACGTCAAAATTAGGAAATTCTTCTGTCGCCAGCTTACTTGCGGAGTATACGGAAGCACCTGCCTCGTTGACGATCACATACTGTACCGGACGATCCAGTTCCTTCAACAGTTCTACGATTACCTGCTCGGACTCTCTGGAGGCTGTACCGTTTCCTACGGAAATTAAATCCACATTATATTTTTTGATCAGTTTCTTCAGTTCAGCTTTGGACTCCTCCACCTTATTCTGCGGTGCGGTAGGATAGATTACCTTCGTATCCAACACTTTTCCGGTAGCATCCACTACCGCGAGCTTACATCCGGTACGGAATGCCGGATCCCAGCCTAAGACCACTTTGCCTGCGATAGGAGGCTGCAGCAACAGCTGCTCTAAGTTTTTACCGAAGACATTGATCGCTCCATCCTCTGCTTTTTCTGTCAGATCGTTACGGATCTCTCTTTCAATAGCGGGTGCTATTAAACGATCGTAGCTGTCTTCCACTGCGGCACAGATTACCGGTGTAGTATATTCATTTTCCTTCGTGATCAGCTTTTTCTCCAGATAACGCAGAATACGTTCCTCCGGTGCATTGACTTTAACAGTCAGTACTTTTTCTGCCTCTCCACGGTTCAATGCCAATACTCTGTGACCTGCGATCTTCTTCACAGGCTCTTCGAAATTGTAATACATCTCGTAGACACTCTGGGCCTTCTCATCCTTCGCCGTACCGGTCACAATGCCTTCCTCTACGGTGATATTGCGGATGTAAAGACGATGATCCGCATCGTCGGAGATCATCTCGGCAATAATATCCTGTGCTCCCTGCAATGCTTCCTCCGGAGTCTTTACTTCTTTTTCTTCGGAAACATACTTTGCTGCCTCGTTAAGCACCGGTTCTGTTGCCTCCTGGCGCAGAATGTATTCTGCCAGAGGTTCCAGCCCCTTCTCCTTTGCAATACTGGCACGGGTCTTTCTCTTGGGTCGATAGGGTCGGTACAGATCCTCTACCACTACCAGCGTCTGAGCTGCCAGAATCTTCTCCTTTAACTCATCGGTAAGTTTTCCCTGTTCCTCGATGCTCTTCAGCACCTGCTCCTTTTTATCTTCCAGACTTCTCAGATAGGTCAGTCTCTCATCGAGATTACGCAGCTGCTCGTCGTTCAGAGATCCGGTGACCTCCTTACGATAACGGGAGATGAAAGGGATGGTATTTCCCTCATCGATCAGCTTCACCGCAGCTTCCACCTGCCATTTTTCTACCTGAAGTTCTTCTTTGATTTTCTGTATAATATCCATAGTTCCTCCTGATGGCCTGTTGCCATTTTGTTTTGCGCATGGATATATTATACTGGAAACCGGAAGTTTTCTCAATGTTTTATCAATCTTTTCATTTTTATTTCATTTGCTTATTACAAGAAAAAATGGTACAGTACTTAATATAAGCGCGGTAGACAAATTCACCACATGCCGCCCGGAAATGAGGCTTTCTATGGATTATTATCAGAATCAGAATAACGAAATGAATCAAAATATACCGCAGATCGATCCGAAATACAGAGGGTTATCGATCGCTTCTATGGTCTGCGGCATCTGTTCCCTGGTATTATGCTGCACAGGACTGCTGTCCATTCCCACCGGTGCTCTGGGCATTCTCTTTGCATTGCTCACCCGGAAAAGAGGGCAACGCATGAACAATATGTGTGTTGCCGGGATCTGGCTGTCCTGTGTGGGACTGGCACTCGGTATCTTCATCACGATCAGCAGCATTGTCACGGTATTTACCGATCCTTCTTATAGGAATATGCTGGATCAGATGTACCAGCAGATGTACGGTGTCGATATGGAAGAATTCTGGCAATCTTACCTGTAAGACATGCCTATGTTTTCCGATGCATTCTGCGGTTACGAAATCAAAACCCGGAGCAGCCGGAATAACCAATAGAACGCAATAATAAAAAGAAAAGAGGATTTCTATGACACAATATACATCCAGAGCCCAACTTAAAGAAAAAGCCAGAGATCAGATGGCAGGGCATTACGGCAATGCCATCCTGCTGTCCATCTGCCGGAGTATGATCGTATTTTCCCTCACCTTCGCCGTCAGCATGACCTTCACTATGATCCTTACCGTACGGACACTTATGGGGGGAAGCGCAGAGACGTCTCTGACGGAATATCTGCTTTTGACAGCCAGTACGACTTTATTATCGATTTTCGCCGGAGTATTTCAGACCGGTATTACATTATTTTATCTGAACACTGCCTGCGGCAGACCTGCTGTGACCGCCAATCTGTTCTACGGTTTCAAATACTTATTCAAAAAATCGCTCGGGATCTCCGCAGTACTGATCCTGCTGAATACGGCATGTACACTTCCGTTTGATATCTGCTATTTTCTCCTGCGGTCAGGGAAAGGCTTTGACGCCATAACCATGGCAATCCTGTGCATTGTGCTTATGGTCATCGGTATGTGTATCTATATTCCGTTATCCCTTGGTTTATCCCAGGCTTACTATTTACTGTTGGATTTCCCCCAGTATAATGCCATGGAGCTGATGAAATTAAGCTTCCGCATTATGAAAGGACATAAATGGGAGCTGTTCTGCTTACAAATGAGTTTCCTGCCGCTGGGATTTCTGTGTTTGCTGAGCTTCGGTATCGGAACTCTGTGGTTGGTGCCATATATGAACATGACCCAGACCTTATATTTCCTGGATCTGATGCAGAACGAGCGCCAATAACGGATATTTATTATGTATAAAAAAACACATTCCATAAGTCAAACGCCTATGGAATGTGTTTTTTATTTTGTCTACTATGAATTCTCTGTCTTCTTATCTCCCTGCACGCTGATCCATTTCAGATAGCCATTGATGAAGATATCCAGTCCGCCATCCAGCACTGCATCCACATTGCCTGTCTCCACATCGGTACGGTGATCCTTGACCAGTGTGTACGGCTGTAATACATAGGAACGGATCTGGTTGCCCCAGCCGATCTCCTTGACTTCGCCGCGGATATCCGACAGCTTCTCGGCATTTGCCTCCTGTTTTAACAGATACAGTTTGGCTTTCAGCATCTGCATTGCCTTATCCTTGTTCTGGAACTGGCTTCGTTCGTTCTGACACTGCACCACTGTTCCCGTCGGGATATGAGTGATACGGATCGCAGATGATGTCTTGTTGATGTGCTGGCCACCGGCACCACTGCTTCGATAAGTATCGATGCGCAGATCCTTCTCATCAATATCCACATCCAGATCTCCTTCGATATCCGGCATAACATCCAGAGATACAAAGGATGTCTGACGCTTACCCTGGGCATTGAAAGGGGAGATACGCACCAGACGGTGTACACCCTTCTCAGACTTCAGATAGCCATAGGCATTCAAACCATTGACCTGGAAAGTCACTGACTTAATCCCGGCCTCATCACCATCCAGATAGTCCAATACTTCGATGGTAAAGCCCTTGCGCTCCGCCCAACGGGTATACATGCGATACAGCATACCGCACCAGTCACAGCTTTCGGTACCGCCGGCACCGGCATTGAGCTTTAAGATTGCATTGTTCTTATCATATTCTCCGGACAATAGGGTACCAATCCTAAGTTCGTCGAATTCCCTGATGAATTCATCCAGTTCTCCTCGGATTTCCGGGATCAGAGACTCATCGTTCTCCTCATATCCCATGTCGATCAGAGTCAGGATATCATCGTACTGTGTAGAAAGCTTATCACACTCTCCCACCGTATCCTTCAGGTTCTTCAGTTCTTTCATTTTCTGGTTGGAACGCTCCGGGTCATCCCAGAATCCGGGAGCCTCCATCTCACGTTCCATTTCTTCGATCCGCTTTGCCTTGTTAGCAAGGTCAAAGTGAATCCCTCACTTCCGCTAAAGGTGTTTCGTAGGACAGAATTTCTGTCTTCATCTGATCTAATTCAACCACTTAACGTCACCTACTTTCTATTCTATTATTTTAATGCTTACTTTTGCAGCTGACAGACTTTCTGTCTGCGTTGCCGCACTGTCTTCCACTGCCATCAGAAAGCATCAGGCTTTCCGTCCGCAGCAGTTCTTGTATTTTTTACCGCTTCCGCAGGGGCAGGGATCATTCGGATAGACCTTTGCATTTTCACGCTTTACAGGTCCCTTCGGCAAGGAATCGTCCTTGTTCGTGCCGGTGATCTTCGCCTGCTGCTCACGCTCTACCTTCTGTTCGATCCTGATATGGAACAGAAGTCTCACAGTTTCTTCCCGGATGTTCTGAGTCATCTCATCGAACATCTCGTAACCGCTCATCTTGTACTCTACCAGAGGATCTCTCTGACCATATGCCTGTAAGCCCACGCCCTGACGCAGCTGCTCCATATCGTCGATGTGATCCATCCACTTACGGTCGATGACCTTCAGCAGAACCACACGCTCCAGCTCACGGATGGCTTCCGGTTCGGGGAACTCGGCTTCTTTTGCTTCGTACAGCTTCACAGCTTCTTCCTTTAACTGCTGCTTTAAGCTGTTCTTCTTGGGCTTCTTCACACGCTCCGGTGTCAGAGGCTGTAACGGGATCGTAGGAATGAGCAGGGTATTTAACTCATTGAAATCCCAGTCGGAGATATCTGCGTCGTCATTGATACAGATATCTACACAGTTCTCGGTAATATCGGTGATCATCTTGTAGATCACATCACGCATGCTCTCGCCGTTCAGTACCCGCAGACGCTCCTCGTAGATAATCTCTCTCTGTTCACTCATGACACGGTCATACTCTAACAGATTCTTACGGATACCGTAGTTGTTGCTCTCGATCTTCTTCTGTGCGGATTCGATGGCATTGGTCAATGCTTTGTGTTCGATCTCCTGTCCCTCAGGGATACCTAAGGTATTGAACATGCTGATCAGGCGCTCGGAACCGAACAGTCTCATCAGATCGTCCTCCAGAGAGATGTAGAACTTGGACTCACCGGGATCTCCCTGACGTCCGGAACGACCACGCAGCTGATTATCAATACGTCTGGACTCATGACGCTCGGTACCGATGATCTTCAGTCCGCCGGCGGCTCTCGCTTCATCATCCAGCTTGATATCCGTACCACGGCCTGCCATGTTGGTAGCGATGGTTACCGCACCGTGTACACCGGCATCGGCTACGATCTCTGCTTCCAGTTCATGGAATTTTGCATTCAGTACCTTGTGCTGGATGCCGCGCTTGGTCAGCATTCTGCTCAGTTCCTCACTGGCTTCGATCGTGATCGTACCTACCAGTACAGGCTGTCCTGTGGCGTGTGCTTCCTCTACCGCATTCACGATAGCGTTCAGCTTCTCTCTCTTCGTCTTGTATACAGCATCCTGCAGATCCTTACGGATAACGGGACGGTTCGTAGGGATCACAACAACATCCATGCCGTAGATCTCACGGAACTCGGTCTCCTCAGTGAGAGCCGTACCGGTCATACCACACTTTTTATCGAATAGATTAAAGAAGTTCTGGAAGGTAATGGATGCCAGCGTCTTACTTTCTCTCTTCACCTTTACATGCTCTTTTGCTTCGATTGCCTGATGCAGACCGTCGGAGTAACGGCGTCCCGGCATGATACGTCCGGTAAATTCATCGACGATCAGTACCTGGTCATCCTTTACCACGTAATCCTTATCACGGAACATCAGATTATGGGCACGTAATGCCAGAATGATGTTGTGCTGGATCTCCAGGTTCTCGGGATCAGCGAAGTTATCAATATGGAAGAATCTCTCAACCTTCTCCATACCTGCTGCGGTCAGGTTAATGATCTTATCCTTCTCGTTAACGACGAAGTCTCCGGTCTCTTCCTGTACCACACCCATAATGGCGTCCATCTTGGTCAGTTCCTGTACATCATCACCGCGCTTCATCTGACGTGCCAGCAGATCACACATTTCATATAAAGCGGTAGACTTGCCGCTCTGTCCGGAAATGATCAGAGGAGTTCTCGCTTCATCGATCAGTACAGAGTCCACCTCATCGATGATGGCATAATGCAATCCGCGCAGAACCAGCTGTTCCTTGTAAATAACCATGTTATCACGCAGATAATCAAATCCCAGTTCGTTGTTGGTAACATAAGTGATATCACACTTGTAAGCTTCCTGTCTCTCCTCGGAGGTCATGCTGTTCAGTACCACGCCGACCTTCAGTCCCAGGAACTCATGTACCTGACCCATCCACTCCGCATCACGCTTCGCCAGATAGTCATTGACGGTAACAACATGGACACCCTTGCCTTCCAAAGCATTCAGATAGGCGGGAAGGGTAGACACCAAAGTCTTACCTTCACCGGTACGCATCTCTGCGATACGTCCCTGATGCAGGATGATACCACCGATCAGCTGTACTCTGTAGTGTTCCATGTTCAGAACACGCTTTGCAGCCTCTCTCACGGTTGCATAAGCCTCCGGAAGCAGATCGTCCAGAGTCTCTCCCTCAGTCAGACGCTTCTTGTACTCCTCGGTCTTACCCCGCAGTTCCTCATCGGAAAGTGCCTGCATCGCAGGGCGGAGTGCCTCAATCTTGTCTACCAGAGGTTCAATACGCTTCAGTTCTCTGGAACTGTGCGTGCCAAATATCTTCTCAATAACGCTCATTTTTTCCTCGTTTCCGCACCCTTTTGACAATAAAATGTCCATGGGTCTTCGCATAATTCAAAGGTTATTGTAGCAGATTTTCCTCTATGTTTCAACCTTTCTGTGCGCCCGTTGCCGTGAAAAGACTGTAAAAATTTTATGAACAGCTCTCTTCATCTATTCTGTCCCGGAAAATTGACAGTCCGGGGAAAAATTATTATAATTGAAATAAGTAAGATTTACGAAAGCACCTGATGATTTTCAGGTTACCGAAAGGCACAAGGATTACGGTCTATGAAGAGATTATCCATCACACAATTGATTCCCGGAATGATTGTTGCAGAAGATGTCTACAATCTGGATCATGAACTTCTGATTCCGAAGGGCACGGTTCTCACGGACAAGCTCATCACGAAGCTGGATCTGTACGGTATTCTCACAATCTTCGCCGAAGATGTACTCCCGGCATCGGATCTTTCTGAAACGGAATCCTCCTACTATGAACGGATCAAAAGTTCTCCGGAATTTCATCTGTTTAAAGAAGATTTTGAGAATGAAGTCGAACTTTTCCGGGAAAATATGAATCTGGTCGTTCAGAAGAATACAGCCCTGGATGTGAAAACTCTGCTGAAAAACACACTTTCCATTGTTTCGAATCATTCCGGCAGCATCAGTATTCTGGATATGCTTCAAAATATGCGGGAATACGATGATTCCACCTATACCCACAGTCTGAATGTGGCACTGATCTGTAATATTCTGGCGGGATGGCTGAAGCTTCCGAAAGAAGACGTGGAACTGGCTACTGCCTGCGGTCTGTTCCATGACATCGGCAAAATGCTGATTCCCTATTCCATCATCGCCAAGCCCGGCAGATTGTCCGAGGAAGAGTTTGCCACGGTAAAAAAACATCCTGCTCTGGGATATGAATTACTGCTGTCTCAGGATGTGGACGTGCATGTGAAAAATGCAGCTCTGATGCACCACGAACGTAGTGACGGCAGCGGTTACCCCTCGAAATTAAAAGGGAACCAGATCGATCCTTATGCACGGATGGTAGCCATTGCGGATGTCTACGATGCCATGACGGCAGCCCGCTGTTACAGAGGACCTTTGTGTCCGTTCTGTGTGATTGAAATGTTCGAAACGGAAGGCTTCCAGAAATACGATGTTTCCATTCTGCTTCCTTTCCTGGAAAACGTGGTAAATTCCTGCCTGCAAAACCGTTGTCTGTTGAACGATGGACGAAAAGTCACAATCATTTACATCAATAAGGAAAAATTGTCCCGCCCTGTAGTACAGTACGGCGAGGAATATATCAATCTGGCAGACCAGCCGGATCTGAAAATTGAAAAGCTGTTGTAAGTTATCATTTGAAAATTATTTTTTACGCACAATTTTGTACCTCACATTGTACTATAATACAAAGCACTAAAGCATATATTATGTGCCAGTGGCACATGTTTAGCACGGATCGAAGCAAAGCGGAGAAATGGGCTTGAAAATACGGAGGTACGGAAAGGTATAGGTATTCTATTTATGTCAGACACAATTCATTTGTATGTAAATATGTCCGGAAATACAATTCCGGGCACTTCTTTTGCCACCATCGGAGAAGCATTGGCTTCCCTGCCGGATGTTCCTGCCTCAGAATCCGGAAAGCAGTTCCCGGCTCCCGTTTCGGAGCTGCCGCCGGTGATCCTGCATATCGGTAAAGGAATTTATCGGGAAAAGCTGGTAATCACCCGTCCGAATATTACTTTTGAGGGTACCGGCTGTGACGAGACGATCCTTGTCTATGGAGATGCTGCCTTCGATCTCATGCCGGAGGGGGATAAGCGAGGTACCTTCCGTACCGCTTCCGTCCGGATCGACACTCATGACTTTACTGCCAGAAACCTGACTTTCCAGAACGATTCCGGCTACGGCCACACCGTAGGGCAGGCACTGGCCGTCTATGTGGACGGTGACCGCAATGCCTTTTATAACTGCCGGTTCTTAGGCAGCCAGGACACGATCTTCGATGCACCTCTGCCGTTAAAAGAGGCTCAGCCCGGCGGATTCAAGGGTCCCGGAGAATTCAAGCCCCGCACGATTGGACGTCATTATTATGAGAATTGTTTTATCCAGGGTGATGTGGATTTCATCTTCGGCAGCGGCATCGCCTGGTTTGAGCATTGTACGATCTACTCGAAGCTTCCCGGAGACCGGATTCCACCGGAAAGTCCGGAGTCTGAAGTAATCTACGGCTATGTGACTGCTGCCTCCACCCCGCAGGAAGAGCCCTACGGCTACGTGTTCCATGAATGCAAATTAGAGAGCGACTGCCCGCCCAATTCCATCTATCTGGGACGTCCCTGGAGAGAATGGGCAAAGACAGTGTTCCTGCACTGTGAACTGGGTGTACATATCCACCCCGCCGGCTGGCAGGACTGGAAAAAGCCCCACGACCACTTCTACTACGGAGAATACAACTCCTACGGCCCCGGCGCCTCCCCTGCCACCCGCGCCGACTTCTCCCACCAACTGACGGATGCGGAAGCTGCGGAGTATACCGTGGAACGGGTGATGAAGGGTTGGGAGCCACAGACATTCTGAACCTTTGCGTGAAATGCTTTTTCGAGAATTCAAACCGTCCGATGCGGTCCATTGTGAAAGGAGTTCCGACATTTATGTATGGAGAAGAATTGTCTCGTCAACTGGCACTGGATTACTGCTGTAGTCCCGCAGATGTTGCTGATTCGAAGAACCATTTTTCAATTTATGCTCCACAGGAAGGACACCGCCGCTTTCAGGAGGCTTTGATCCGTGGCTTGAAAATTGCTGTCGTCAATGGGAAATTATTATTTACCGGTTCCGAAGAAATTGTTGCAGAATGTAGAAAGCGTTATGCCAATGTAACCGGTGAATGGTTCTTCGATGCGAAAAGACTTCGGGAAATAGAAGAACTGCTGTTGCCGTTCCACCTCCGTGTTGCGCAGGCGCATCCTTTTTTTCTGCCGGAAGCCGATGTCATGCCTTCCTCTGGCATTCCTTTGCCATATGCGTCTGATGCTCTCGCCTTCGATTTGATTCGGTATGACCAAAATGCCATTCTGCAGTTCCGAGAAGACAACCGCTTTGATGAGGCATTTGCCTTCGATCCCTATGCCCCGGATGTTCTGGGTATTGCCGCAGCAAAAGACGGACATATCCTTGGCATGGCCGGTGCCAGTGCCGACAGTCCTCTGTTCTGGCAGATTGGTATCAATGTTGATTCCCATGCTGTCGGAATGCATGTGGGTTCTACTCTGGTAAGACTTCTGGCGCAGGATATCATCGCCCAAGGTGCTGTTCCCTATTACGGCACAAGCATGTCACATATTGCCTCCCAACGGGTCGCCCACAGAGCCGGATTTGCTGTGGCGTGGGCGGAATTGGTTGCGGAGGAAATAAAGTAAATGGAAAGTTAGTAAAGAAATGCTATCAAATCCCCGTAGCCC
>NZ_QUIU01000033.1:0-41425 GCF_003480225.1 Clostridium sp. AM34-9AC | reverse complement strand
CTGCCAAGGGCTACGGGGATATTTCGCTAAATTTCAATTTAGTATAGAAAAGAGGAACCGGTATGAGGGATGCAATACCTGTGAACAGAATAAAAGGTGTGGGAGAGAAGACGGCGGCTCTGTTCGGCAAGATCAATGTCTATACCGTAGACGATCTGATCCGCCATTATCCCAGGGATTATGAGACTTACGATGCTCCGGTATCCATCCGGGAGGTGTCTGCCGGCAGTGTGCAGGCCATCTATGGGCGGATCACGGCCATTCCCAATGTGAAGAAGGTCCGGAATCTGTCGATCCTGAACGCTGTGCTGACGGATGACAACGGAGATTCCATTCAGCTAACTTTTTTCAATATGCCATTTTTAAAAAAGGTGTTAAAACCCGGCGGATTCTATCTGTTCCGTGGTCTGGTACAGCAGAGGGGCACTCATAAGATCATGGAGCAGCCCAGAATGTTTACCTGGGAGGAATATCAGAAAAAATCAGGTCGGCTTCTGCCCAGATATGCCCTGACCAAAGGACTGACCAACCAGACGGTGCAGAAGTCCGTAGCCCAGGCACTGGAATATTATCCCCCGGAAAAAGAATATCTGCCGCAGTCCGTATTGCAAAAAATACCCATGCTTTCCCACAGGGAAGCTGTCAATTCACTGCACTTCCCGGAAAACCGGGAGGAACTGCTGGCAGCAAGGAACCGTATCGTATTCGAAGAATTCTTTTCTTTTTTACTGGTTCTTCGGAAAAATAAAGATCTGGCGGCGAAGACGGAGAATCATTTTCCCATGTATGAGACCGCGGATACCGTAAGATTTCTGGAGCAACTGCCGTTTCCTCTGACAAAAGCCCAGAAAAAGGTCTGGGGGGAGCTCAGGGAGGATATGGGAAGTCCTTATGCCATGAACCGCCTGATTCAGGGAGATGTAGGCTCCGGTAAGACGATCCTGGCAGTGCTGGCACTTCTCATGTGTGCGGCTAATGGTTATCAGGGAGCAATGATGGCCCCTACGGAGGTATTGGCTGTACAGCATTTTGAGACCATTTCGGGCTATGTAGAAAAATATGGCATTGCTTTTCGTCCGGTGCTTCTGACAGGCTCTATGACGGCGAAGGAGAAGCGGGAGGCTTATGCGAAAATTGCTTCCGGAGAAGCTAATCTGATCATTGGAACCCATGCCCTGATCCAGGAAAAGGTGGAATATTCTTCCCTAGCACTGGTGGTAACGGATGAGCAGCACCGTTTCGGAGTAAGACAGCGGGAGACACTGGCCGCCAAAGGAAAAGAACCCCATGTACTGGTCATGAGTGCCACCCCCATTCCCCGGACGCTGGCCATCATTTTATACGGTGATCTGAAAGTTTCTGTCGTGGATGAGCTTCCTGCAAATCGTCTGCCGATCAAGAACTGCGTCGTAGGAACTTCCTATCGTCCCAAGGCCTATGAATTTATTGCAAAAGAAGTGGCCTCGGGAAGACAGGCTTATGTCATCTGTCCCATGGTGGAGGAAGGGGAAGCGGAAGACCTAGAGAATGTAGTAGATTATACGGAGAAACTCCGGGCAGCTCTGCCACCTTCCGTTCAAGTAGCTTACCTCCATGGAAAAATGCGCCCAGCAGACAAAAACCGTATCATGGAAGAATTTGCTGATAAGAAGATCGATGTCTTAGTCTCTACCACAGTCATTGAAGTCGGCATCAATGTTCCCAATGCCACGGTAATGATGGTGGAGAACGCAGAGCGCTTCGGTCTGGCACAGCTGCACCAGCTGCGGGGACGTGTAGGACGTGGAGAATTCCAGAGCTATTGTATTTTCATCAGTACTTCCGAGGCCAAAGAGACCATGGAACGTCTGCAGATCCTGAACCATTCCAACGACGGTTTCCATATTGCTTCCGAGGATCTGAAGTTACGAGGCCCCGGTGATATCTTCGGAATCCGGCAGAGCGGTGAATTTTCTTTTGTACTGGGAGATATCTATACGGATGCATCACTGTTAAAGGAGGCTTCTGAAGCCGTAGATACGCTGTTATGCTCAGATCCGGAACTGAGCAGCGAAGACACGCTGCCGTTGCGGCAATATTTTGAGGAACATCGCTCGGCAAATATGGTTGACTTTCGGACCATCTGACAGTAAAATTACTTTTAGGTTCAAAGTTTCAAACTGCGAATCGGGTAATTTCTGCAAAATAATGCAAAGGGAAGGTTTAGATACCAAATGGCAAAAATAGCAATTGTAACAGACAGTAACAGCGGTATTACGCAGGCGGAGGGGAAAAAAATTGGAATTTATGTACTTCCCATGCCTTTTATGATTGATGAAGTCACTTATTATGAAGATATTGACCTGACACAGGAGCAGTTCTATGAAAAGCTGAAATCCGGTGCCAATATTGCCACCAGCCAGCCGTCTCCTGACAGTGTCACCAGTCTGTGGGACAAGCTTTTGCAGGAATATGACGAGATTGTACACATTCCCATGAGCAGCGGTCTGTCCGGTTCCTGTCAGAGTGCCATGGCCTTTGCGGCAGATTATGATGGCAGAGTTCAGGTCGTGAACAACCAGAGAATCTCCGTAACCCAGCGTCAGTCTGCACTGGATGCCCTGCAGCTTGCGGCAGCCGGTAAAGACGCGGCCCAGATCAAAGAATTCCTGGAAAATGATAAATTCAACAGCAGTATCTATATTATGCTGGACACCTTGTATTATCTGAAAAAAGGCGGACGGATCACTCCGGCGGCCGCAGCCATCGGCACTATGCTTCGTCTGAAACCGGTACTGACTATTCAGGGAGAAAAGCTGGATGCTTTCGCAAAGGCCCGAACCACCACACAGGGCAAGACCATGATGATCAATGCCATCAAAAAGGACATTAACGAGCGTTTCGGCGGTATGACGGAAGACAAGCATATCTGGATGCAGATCGCCTATACCTACGACAGAGCCGCAGCAGAGCAGTTCCGCACCGAAGTGGAGGCGGAGTTCCCCGGTTATGATATCCATTTAGATCCTCTGTCCTTAAGCGTTGCCTGCCATATCGGCCCCGGCTCCCTGGCACTGGCATGCTGTAAGAAGATCACGGTGTAATAATATTTTCTGGAGGTGCCATATGATAAATCCAATGCAGTTCAGCTTATTGGAAAACATTTTAACCGTCCTGTTTTTAATAGCGGTTGTTCTCTGGATCTGTTACTTATGCCTGTGCCGCCGCGGTAAGGGGGCTTTGCGCACACAGACCATGGAAAAAGCGGTCGTGCTTTCGAAAAATACAAGTGCCGATACCTCCCAGGCCGTTTATATTCAGAACACGAATGTGACAACAGGTCTGGTAGAAACAGAAGCGGTGAATCAGATTAACTTTCAGGACATGGATCATCCTGAAAACTGCGTCATACTGGAAGTGGAAGATACCATTTTTGCAACGTTGAAAGAAGGAGAGCAGGGAAAACTGATATTCCGTGATAACCGCCTGCTGTCCTTTGGAGCACTACAGTCGCAAAATCATAAGAATTATAAATTCAAGGGTATTTCTTAACAGACTCCTATACCACCAGTTCAGAATCAGGGAACTGGTGGTTTTTTATTTCTGGCAGGGTGCTATGCTATCCCTTGTATTTTTTTCTTTTCCAAACACAAAATCTATGCTATACTAAAGACAATCATGTGTTGATAAGGAGTTCCATTTCATGGCAAAAGACAATAATTATGACGCCTCGAGTATTACCGTTCTGGAAGGTCTGGAAGCGGTAAGAAAGAGACCCGGAATGTATATCGGCAGTGTCTCCACCAAGGGTCTGAACCACCTGATCTACGAGATCGTAGATAACTCTGTGGACGAGCATCTGGCCGGATACTGCGATACGATAAAAGTAACTCTGGAGGCGGACGGTTCCGCCACCGTAGAAGATAACGGACGTGGTATTCCCGTGGGAATGCACGAAAAAGGGATCAGTGCGGAACGTCTGGTATTCACGACCCTGCATGCCGGCGGTAAATTTGACAACTCCGCTTATAAGACCAGCGGTGGTCTGCACGGTGTAGGTTCCTCTGTAGTAAATGCACTTTCTACAAGGTTGACTGTCAGAGTCAAGAGCGGTGGCTGCATCTATGAGGATCATTACGAGAGAGGTATCCCCGTCATGGATCTGGTGGACGGTCTGCTTCCCGTAGTGGGCAAGACCAGAGAGACCGGTACGACCATCAATTTCCTGCCGGATGATACCATCTTCGACAAGACCCGTTTCAAGGAAGATGATGTTAAGAGCCGTCTCCATGAGACCGCTTACCTGAACCCGAAGCTTACGATCATTTTTGAAGATAAAAGAAAAGAAGAGCCGGAGAAGGTCACTTATCATGAGCCGGAAGGTATCATTGGCTTTATAAAGGATATGAACCATTCCAAGGAGACCGTACATGATGTCATTTTCTTTTCCGGCGAGAGCGAAGGAATCTCTGTGGAAGTGGCCTTCCAGTATGTGAATGAATTTCATGAGAATGTACTGGGCTTCTGTAATAACATTTACAACTCTGAAGGCGGTACCCACCTTACCGGCTTTAAGACCCAGTTCACCAATGTGATCAATACCTATGCCAGAGAGCTGAACATTTTAAAGGAAAAGGATGCGAACTTTACCGGTGCCGATGTCCGGAACGGAATGACGGCAGTGGTATCCATCAAGCACCCGGATCCCCGTTTCGAAGGCCAGACCAAGACGAAACTGGACAACCAGGATGCCGCCAAGGCCGTGGCCAAGGTGACCGGCGAAGAGATCGTCCGGTTCTTCGACCGCAATCTGGAGACTTTGAAGAGCATTATCGGCTGTGCGGAAAAGGCAGCCAAGATCCGTAAGACAGAGGAAAAAGCCAAGACCAATATGCTGACCAGGCAGAAGTTCTCCTTTGATTCCAACGGAAAACTTGCAAACTGCGAGTCCAGAGATCCCTCCAAGTGTGAGATCTTCATCGTAGAGGGTGACTCTGCGGGCGGCAGTGCCAAGACTGCCAGAAACCGTATGTATCAGGCCATCCTTCCGATCCGCGGTAAGATCCTGAACGTAGAGAAAGCCAGCATTGACAAAGTACTGGCCAACGCCGAAATCAAGACCATGATCAACGCTTTCGGCTGCGGATTTTCCGAGGGCTACGGCAACGATTTCGATATTAGTAAGCTGCGCTATGACAAGATCATTATCATGGCGGATGCCGATGTGGATGGCGCACATATTTCCACGTTGCTGCTGACCTTATTCTATCGTTTCATGCCGGATCTGATCTTCGAAGGCCACGTATACATAGCAATGCCTCCCTTATATAAGGCCATGCCCTCCAAGGGAGAAGAAAAATATCTGTATGATGATAAGGCACTGGAAAAATACCGCAAGACCCACAAGAGTCCCTTTACCTTACAGCGATACAAAGGTCTGGGTGAGATGGATGCCGAACAGCTGTGGGAGACCACACTGGATCCGGAACGCAGATTGTTGAAATTAGTAGAGATCGAGGATGCCCGCATGGCTTCCGAGATGACCGAGCTTCTCATGGGAACAGATGTACCGCCCAGAAAAGCCTTTATTTATGATCACGCTACAGATGCGGAATTAGACATCTAGTATCGTAAGATCCTGAAATGTAATGTCAGAAAGGCGAGGACCAGAAATGGACGACAGCAGAATCATAAAAACAGAATACTCCGAGGAGATGCAGAAATCGTTCATCGACTATGCCATGAGCGTTATTATCGCCAGAGCTTTGCCGGATGTCAGAGACGGTCTGAAACCGGTACAGCGCAGAACTCTCTACGATATGCACGAACTGGGGATCCGTTACGACCGCCCCTACCGTAAAAGTGCCCGTATCGTAGGTGATACCATGGGTAAATATCACCCCCACGGCGACAGTTCCATCTATGAGGCACTGGTAGTCATGAGCCAGGATTTCAAAAAGGGCATGCCCCTGATCGACGGCCATGGTAACTTCGGCAACATTGAAGGAGATGGTGCCGCAGCCATGCGTTATACCGAGGCAAGACTTCAGAAGGTGACGCAGGAGGCTTTTTTGGCAGATCTGGACAAGGATGTGGTAGACTTTGTTCCGAACTTCGATGAGACGGAAAAAGAGCCGTCCGTACTGCCGGTAAAGATTCCGAACCTGTTGGTTAATGGTTCCGAAGGTATCGCCGTAGGCATGGCCACCAGCATTCCCCCTCATAATCTCGGGGAAGTCATTGACGCCGTAAAGGCTTATATGCTCAATAATGAGATCACAACAAAAGAACTGATGCGTTACCTGAAGGGGCCGGATTTTCCCACCGGCGGCATCGTTATCAATAAGGATGAACTGGAAGACATCTATGAGACCGGAACCGGCAAGATCAAGCTGCGGGGCAAAGTGGAATTCCAGAAGGGAAAAGCTGGAAAGACCAATGTAGTGATCACCGAGATCCCCTATACCATGATCGGTGCCAATATTGCGAAGTTTTTATCCGACGTGGCCGCTCTTTCCGAGACGAAGAAGACACAGGATATTGTGGATATTTCCAACCAATCTTCCAAGGAAGGCATCCGTATCGTCATCGAACTTCGTAAGGATGCCGATCCCGAGAACTTTGTAAATATGCTCTATAAAAAGACTCGTCTGGAGGATACCTTCGGTGTCAATATGCTGGCTATCGCAAACGGCAGACCAGAGACTATGGGCTTAAAGCAGATCATCAAGGCCAATGTAGACTTCCAGTTTGAAGTGGCTACCAGAAAATATACCAATCTATTGGCCAAGGAGCAGGAACGCAAGGAGATTCAGGAAGGTCTGATCAAGGCCTGCAATGTGATCGATCTGGTCATTGAAATTTTACGCGGATCCAAGGATCGTGCCATGGCAAAAGCCTGTCTCGTAGAGGGTAAGGTCGATGGCATCAAGTTCAAGTCCAAGGAATCCAGGATCATGGCAGCCCAGCTGATGTTCACCGAAAAACAGGCCAATGCCATCTTAGAGATGCGTCTGTATAAGTTGATCGGTCTGGAACTGGAAGCACTGATCAACGAACACGAAGAGACCATGGCAAACATCTATCGCTATGAGGATATTCTGGACCGCAGAGATTCCATGGCCCAGGTCATCATGAATGAACTGGACGGATTCAAGAAGGAATACAGCCATCCCCGCAAAACTGTCATCGAGAACGGACAGGAAGCGGTCTACAAGGAAAAAGAACTGGAAGAGATGGATGTCGTCTTCCTGATGGATCGTTTTGGCTACGCCAAAACCGTGGATGTTTCTACTTACGAGCGGAATAAAGAAGCCGCAGATGCAGAAAATAAATACATCTTTACCTGTAAAAATACCGGAAGGCTCTGCCTGTTTACCACCACCGGACAGATGCACACTATCAAGGTGCTGGACCTGCCTTACGGCAAGTTCCGTGACAAAGGCACGCCCATTGACAACGTGAGTAACTTCAGCCAGAAGACCGAAGAGATCGTCTATATCACCAGTCAGAAGGAACTGAATCTGTGTCAGGTGATCTTTGCCACTGCACAGTCCATGTTGAAGGTGGTAGATGGCGGAGAGTTCGATGTGACCAAGCGCACCGTTGCAGCCACGAAGCTGGCGGAGGGCGACAGCGTTGTCAGCGTTACGGCTCTTACGGATCAGCGGAATATCGTATTACAGACAAAGGCCGGTTTTTTTCTACGCTTTGCCGTAGATGAGATTCCTGAGAAGAAAAAAGGAGCCATCGGCGTCCGCGGCATGAAACTGGG
This sequence comes from Clostridium sp. AM34-9AC, assembly GCF_003480225.1. Lineage (NCBI taxonomy): Bacteria > Bacillati > Bacillota > Clostridia > Eubacteriales > Clostridiaceae > Clostridium > Clostridium sp. AM34-9AC. The sequence continues at coordinate 33,672 of NZ_QUIU01000033.1, read as the reverse complement.
CGACGGTGATCAGGTGGAAAATGTATATTATACGAAGAATGCCGTAGAGACCACCATTGAATATAAGGGCAAGGAACTTGTCCTGAACAATCTGAAGCTTGGAAAGCGTGACAGCAAGGGCACCAAGGTCAGAGTATAACAAAGTCAGCTTAGAAAACGGAGAAAAATATATGAGAGTGATAGCAGGAACCGCAAGAAGTCTGCCGTTAAAGACACCAGAGGGAATGGATACCAGACCCACTACCGACCGGATCAAGGAAACCCTTTTTAATATGTTGCAGACCTATATTCCCGATTGTGTATTTGTAGATATTTTCAGTGGCAGTGGCGGCATCGGCATCGAAGCCTTAAGCCGCGGTGCCAGAAAAGCCTATTTTATTGAAAATGCGCCGAAAGCCCTGGCATGTATCGAGGACAATCTGGCATTTACGAAAATGAAAGACCGTGCTATAGTATTAAAACAGGATGCCTGCGCAGGACTGACGGGCATCTATGAAAAGCACGTGGATGTGATCTTCATGGATCCACCCTACGATCAGGAGCAGGAGCGCAGAGTCTTAGAGCAGCTGCGCTATGCCAAATATGTCTCCGAAGAGACTCTGATCCTGGTAGAAGCCTCTCTGCATACCGATTTCTCCTATGCGGAAGACTTAGGGTTTGAAGTGATCCGTGAGAAAAAATACAAAACCAATAAGCATGTGTTCCTTCGCAAGAAGTAACACTGAAAGGCATGATTTTTATGAAAAGAGCTGTTTACACCGGAAGCTTTGATCCCGTCACCAACGGACATATGGATATCATAAGGCGGGCATCCGAAATATTTGATGTTCTGATCGTCAGCATTTTGAACAATAAAGAAAAGACACCGTTGTTTTCTGTAGAGGAACGTGTTAAGATACTAGAAGAAGCCACAAAAGATCTGCCTAATGTGCAGATTGACAGTTTCAGTGGGCTTTTAGTGGATTATGCCAGGGAAAAAGATCTGCATGTTATCGTAAGGGGCTTACGCGCCATTACGGATTTTGAATATGAACTGCAGATGGCACAGACCAACCGGATGTTGTCCCATGGCAAAATTGATACGGTATTTTTGACCACCAGTCTGGAATATGCCTACCTCAGTTCTTCCGCCATCAAGCAGATTGCAAGTTTTGATGGAGATATCACCCCTTGTGTTCCGGATTTTGTGGCGAAACTGATCTACGACAAATATCGCGAGAAAAAGCTTTCAGAGCATAGTGATGTGTAAATAAGGAGAGTTTCATGAGCAGCAGAATCGAACAGTTAATTGATGAAATAGAAGAATACATCGAGGGTTGCAAGCCGAAGTTCATGTCCAGTACCGAAATCATCGTGAATAAGGATGAGATTGATGAGTTACTGCGGGAACTGCGTATGAAGACCCCGGATGAGATCAAGCGCTACCAGAAGATCATCAGCAACAAGGAAGCCATCCTAAACGATGCCAAAGCCAAGGCAGAAGCATTGATCAACGAGGCTACCGTGCATACCAACGAGCTGATCAACGAGCATGAGATCATGCAGCAGGCTTACGCCCAGGCCAACGAGGTCGTTACCATGGCCAGTAAGCAGGCCCAGGAGATTCTGGACAATGCCACTATTGAGGCCAACAATGTCAAATCCGCTGCCATGCAGTACATGGATGATATGCTGGCACATCTGGAGAATATTATTTCTTCCTCCACACAGCAGGCCAGCGCCAATTACGATGCTCTGATCGGCAATCTGAACCAGTATCGTGACATTATCCAGTCCAACCGCAGTGAGCTGCACCCCGTAGATGAGGATCTTGATGACGTAGATACTGCTGCGGATGCCGAAGACAATCTGGACGTTATGTAAAGCATGTCCAAACAACGAGTACGAAAAACCAGTTTTCTGCTGAAAGCTGGTTTTTTAAAAATAAAGGAATACGATAAATGAAAGTATGGAAAAAGCAAAAAGGGCTGTTAGTCAGGACAATGATCTGTGCGGTCAGTCTTGCGGCAGCCTGTTTTTATGGAAATTCCCTGCCTGCACAGGCGGCTCCCAGAGCGCAGGAGACCGGAGAAAGGGTCGTCATTGTCATTGATCCCGGACACGGCGGTGATAACGAGGGAACGCTGGAAGGCCCTGCACAGGAGAAAAAAATGACCATGGTGACCGCGCTGGCCATGTACGAGGAACTGACAAAATACGATAATGTGGATGTCTATCTGACTCATACGGATGATGTGACCATGTCTCTGGCAGACCGGGCACAATTTGCTGCAGACCGGAATGCGGATTTCCTGTTCAGTATTCATTACAACGCTTCCATGGATCATGATCTGTTCGGATCCGAAGTCTGGATCTCTTCCGTACAGCCTTACAACGCTTACGGTTATCAGTTCGGCTGGGAACAGATGCAGCAGATGCAGGACATGGGACTGTTTCTACGGGGAGTCAAGACGAAACTGAAAGATAACGGTGATGACTATTACGGAATTATAAGAGAAAGTACCTCCAGATCCATTCCCTCCGCCATCATCGAGCATTGTCATGTGGATGAGAGCAGAGACACTCCTTACTGCCAGACAGAAGAGGACTGGAAGAAATTCGGCAGGGAGGATGCTTTGTCTGTTGCAAAATATTTCGGATTATCCAGTGCAAGTCTTGGTGTGGACTACAGTGGAGAGGCAGACGCTCTTCCGGAAGTCTCGCTGCAATCCATTCTGCCTGCCACTGTGCGGGACAAGACCGAACCGGATATCTGCCAGCTGACTTTGCAGAATGCAGACTATGAGACCGGAGAAGTCTCTCTGGAAGTGACGGCAGCCGACTATGACTGCCCCATGATGTATTACGATTACAGTACCGATGGAGGCAGGACTTATTCCGAACTGCTTCCCTGGCCGGGACTGGATATTATGGCCGGGACCTATCCCGATACCTTCACATTTTCCGTGACCTTCACAAAGGGGGAACAGCCGGTGATCACCGTCCGCGGTTACAATCAGGCGGATCTGTTCACAGAGAGTGATCCTGTCAACTTTGCACAGCCTTTTATTGATCAGGAAAAAGCTGCCGAAGAGGCATTACAGGAAAGTCTTGCGGCACAGGAGGCAGCGGAAGCTTCCCGGGCTGCAGAGGAACAGATCACAGAAGCTGGCAGTTCCGTGATCACCATGGCCGATGCCGCCGGAAATACTCCGGTGCCTTCCGAAAAAAGTCCGGAAGTGAATTTCGGTGTTTTTCTGGTGATCTGTGGGATTCTGGTAGTGCTGTTGTTGCTGGTCTTTTTGTTATACCAGATCCAACAGGGCAGACACAGAAAACGAAGACGGAAAAATCAAAGCAGAAAAGTATCCGGAGACAACAGAAACCATCCCAGATAATAAGCTGCAGTAAGCACTGTCAGTACCATTTTATGAAGGATGTAGGACTTGAGAGAAAGCCCGGTATTGCGGATACAGCTTCCGGTCTGGGCGATACAGCTTAAGCCGCCAAAGGGCAAAAGCAATAACGTATACAAAGGGAATCTGTCTCCCAGCAGCTTCAGGCCCCCACTGATCTCCAAAAGCGGTGCATACCGGAAACTGTCGGGAAGTAAAAGCCTTGGCAGAAGGTTCAGCAGATTGAAAAAGATCATGTAGCCTCCCAACTGTAAGATGCTTCTTCCGGCAGCGGTAATAGCATCATCCAGGGCATCCGTCAGGGACATGGCAGGAAGGGGAGCCGGACCGGTCGGTTCCAAAAACTTTGCAGCATTGTCTCTTCCAAAAGAGTGGTCTGTTTTCTCCGAAATCCGATTTTTGTACACGCTATAACGAAGGAAAATGCCATATAGCAAAGGAACGCCGTACATACCAAATACATAAGGGAACAGCAGCTTCCTATGCAGTAGCGGCAGTACAAATCCCAGGAAATAGACTGGTCCCAGATTGTTGCAGAAGGCCAGCAGATATTGTCCTTCCTCCGAAGAAAGTTCCTGTCGGTTCCGTAAATCCGCAATCGTCCGGGCACCCATGGGAAATCCGCACAAAAAGCCCACCAGGATCACATAGATTCCCGGTCCGGGCAGGCGAAAGATTCTTCCGAACAAAGGTCTTACTGGGCGGATCAGGCTGTCCGTCATGCCCATACGGATCAAAGTGCCGGACAGGATCATAAACGGCAGAAGCACCGGTACCATTTTTTCATACCAAAGATTCAGACCCAAGGCAGCATAGGCAAGGCTCAGGGAAGAATGAGTCAGAATACAGCCGGTCATTAGAACAAAGAAACAGATTCCGAATATTTTTTTCATGGCTGTCTGCCTTGAAAGGTTTGTATACTATATGCCGATGAAGAAAAATTAAGTCTAAGAAAGGGATCAAAGCCCATGCGGTTGGATAAATTTTTATGCGATAACAATATTGGCACTCGAAGTCAGGTGAAAGAGTACATCAAAAAAGGTCAGGTGACAGTAAACGACCAGATAATCAAAAAGCCGGAGACAAAAGTCAATGAAGAGACCGATACGGTGGTCTGTCAGGGACAGCCGATCCATTATAGGAAATATGTCTATTATATGTTAAATAAGCCGGAGGGGGTTGTCTCTGCCACCAACGATAATACAGCCCCAACCGTGGTAAGTCTCCTTACTGTCCCGGAACAAAAGGATCTGTTCCCGGTAGGGCGGCTGGACAAGGATACCACGGGATTGCTGCTCCTGACCAATGACGGTGCTCTGGCCCATGATCTGTTGTCACCGAAAAAACATGTGGATAAGACCTATCTGGTAAAGCCGGAAAAGCCGCTTTCCGCAGAAGATATCCACCGGTTGGAAAACGGGCTTGACATCGGTGATGAGAAACCGACAGCCCCGTCCAAAGCCAGACTCACAGAAAACGGTGATCTGTTATTGACCATTCATGAAGGCCGGTTTCATCAGGTAAAACGGATGTTGCAGGCGGTTGATAATCAGGTACTTACACTGGAGCGGGTAAGCTTCGGCCCCCTGTCCCTGGATCTTTCCCTGCAAAGAGGGGAATACCGGGCATTGACGGAAGAAGAGATCGAAGTCTTGTCTGGCTCTGGAAAGAAATCATAAATAAAGGAGTTATTTTTCATGCAATTCAAAAGAATGTTTACCACTGATGCCTATAGAGGAACCCGCGGGTATCTCCGCACACAGAAAATTTATGAGATTTTAAGAACAGTGCTTTATTTTGCCATCTCTCTGTCTTTGTTTATCGCCGGATGGGTCAGCACCGGAAGCCGTGAGAATCTCCTGACCATCGTGGCGGTACTGGGATGTCTTCCGGCCTGCAAGAGTCTGGTAGAAATGTTCATGTTCCTGCGCTACCGGGGCTGTGACGAGCAGGTAGCTGCAAAAATCGCGGCACATACAGAAGGCCTTACCACTCTCTACGATATGGTATTTACTTCCTATGAGAAGAATTATGTTATCTATCATCTGACAGTCTGCGGTAATACGGTCTGTGGCTACACCACGGATCCGAAATTTGCGGAACAGGCTTTTTACAAGCACATTCAGGACATTCTGAAAAAAGACAATTACAGAGAAGTCTCTGTGAAAATATTTAACGATCTGGACAAGTATCTGGCAAGATGTGATCAGTTAAAGGAGCTTTCCTCACAGCCGGAACTGTCTGCCGGGATCTGCCAGACCTTAAAGAGCGTATCTCTATAACTTACTTCTCAAAAGGAGGGTGTCCTATGCAGTTGCTTACCATTGGCAAAAATCAGGCGGGACAACGTCTGGACAAATTTTTAAAAAAAGCGTTACCTAATGCAGGCACAGGATTTTTATATAAGATGCTTCGCAAGAAAAATATTACGTTGAACGGGAAAAGGGCTGAAGGTAAAGAAATCCTTGCCCAGGGAGACGAGGTAAAATGTTTTTTCTCTGAGGAAACTTATGCCTCTCTGTCCGGTGCCGGGGCAGCGGAAGATACTTCCGATTACCGTAAGGCTTACCGTTCCTTAAAGGATATCAGCGTTCTTTATGAGGATGAAAATATCCTGTTGCTGAATAAACCTGCCGGAGTTCTGACCCAGAAAGCCAAACCGGAAGATCTTTCCCTGAACGAATGGCTGATTGGCCACCTGCTGGCTGCCGGTGCCATAAAAGAAACCGATCTTGCCACCTTCCATCCATCTGTCTGCAACCGCCTCGACCGCAATACCAGCGGTATCGTATTGTGCGGAAAGACGCTGGCCGGTTCCCAGGCACTCAGCCGGATCATCAAGGATCGTTCCGTAAAGAAATATTATCAGACCGTCTGTAAGGGCAAGATTTTACAGGAAAGCACCCTGGAAGGCTATCTGTACAAGGACGAACGCACCAATACGGTACAGGTATTTCCAGATATGGCGGAGGCTCCGGAAGATGCTTCCTTTATAAAAACAATCTACACTCCCAGTGCGGTGGCTGGGGAATATACCCTGCTGACCGTAGAACTGGTCACCGGCAAAACCCACCAGATCCGCGCCCATCTGGCCAGCACCGGACATCCGTTACTTGGTGACACCAAGTACGGAGACAGCAAATTAAATCGCAGGATGCAATCGGAATACTCTCTGCACCACCAGCTTCTGCATGCCGGAAGAGTGTGTTTCCCGGAAGAAGCGGAAGGACCTCTTGCAAAGGTGAGCGGTCAGACTTTTGACGCACCGCTTCCCCATAAATTTGCAGAGATCTTACAGGCTCTGAATCTGACACCGGATTCCGCCTGCTAGAAAGGAAAACTAAGAACAATGGCAACATGGAATACCAGAGGGCTTCGTGGATCTACTCTGGAGGATATGGTCAACCGCACCAATGAAAAATATGCCGAGGCCGGTCTGGCCCTGATTCAGAAGATCCCCACCCCCATTACCCCGGTCAAAATGGATAAGGAGAGCCGCCAGATCACCCTGGCCTTTTTCGAACAGAAGAGTACCGTAGACTATATCGGTGTCGTACAGGGCATTCCGGTCTGCTTTGATGCCAAGGAATGTGCAGTGGACACCTTTTCCCTGCAAAATATCCATCCCCATCAGGTGGAGTTCATGCATCAGTTCGAGAAACAGGGGGGTATCGCCTTTTTCCTGATATTTTACAGCCATAAGGATCTGTTATATTACCTTCCCTATGAAATGCTCCGCTTTTTCTGGGACAGGGCACAGGAGGGCGGCCGGAAAAGCTTCCGTTTCGAGGAACTGAACCCGGAATATATTATCCCGAAGCATCAGGGAATCCTGGTTCCCTATCTGGATATTCTGAAAAAGGATCTGGAAGACCGGGAGGAATAATAAATAATAATTTCTTGACAGCGGAGAGGTCTCCTAGTATACTACAAATAGTTTCACATGCTACTATGATAATATGGTAGCACGTTAATATATTAAAGTATATGAATTGAGGAACACTTATGAACAACAGACTTTTACATACGCCGGAGGGCGTCCGGGACATTTACGGCAAAGAATATGCAAAGAAGCTGGCTATAGAACAGAAACTGCAGCAGGCGATCCATTGTTTCGGTTACGAAGATATCCAGACCCCTTCCATTGAGTTTTTCGATGTTTTCTCCAAGGAGATCGGAACCACTCCCAGTAAGGAGCTGTATAAGTTCTTTGATAAAGAGGGTAATACGCTGGTGCTGCGGCCGGACTTTACACCGTCCATCGCCCGCTGCGCAGCGAAGTATTTTATGGAGGAAAAGGTGCCGCTTCGTTTCAGTTACAACGGCAATACGTTTACAAACACTTCCAATCTGCAGGGTAAATTAAAAGAGGTGACCCAGATGGGTGCAGAACTCATCGGAGATCCTTCCGTAGAGGCGGATGCCGAAGTAATCAGTATGGTGATCGAAGCTCTGAAAAGCGCAGGACTGACCAGATTCCAGGTGACTATCGGTGAGGTGGATTATTTCCGCGGCCTCTGTGAGGAAGCCGGTCTGGATGAGGATACGGAAAAGGAACTTCGTTCCTGTATCTCCGGCAAGAACTTTTTCGCTGCCCAGGAATTACTGGAGCAGAAGCAGATCCCCGAGCCTTATCACAGCATTCTGTTAAAGCTGGCGGATATGTTCGAAAATATAGAGTCTCTGGAGGCTGCCAAAGCACTGGTTAAAAATGAAAGATCCTTACAGGCGATTGCAAGACTGGAAAAGTTAAAAGAACGCTTAGAGCAGTACGGTGTGGCGGAATACATTTCCTTTGATCTCGGAATGCTCAGCAAATATCAGTATTATACCGGCGTTGTCTTCAAGGCTTACACCTACGGTATCGGTGATGCCGTGGTAAAGGGTGGCCGTTACGACAATCTGCTTCGGAAATTCGGCAAGAATGCCGCAGCTATCGGTTTCGTCATCGTCATTGACGACCTGTTGGAAGCATTATCCCGCCAGAAAGTGAATATCGATATTCCCGCTTCCGGCAAAACCGTGTATTACCGGGCAGGAGACGAGGCAGATTATCTTGCGAAACTTTCCGAAGTCATAACCCTGAGGAAAGAAGGGATTCCCACCGTGCTTTCCCCCGAGATCACAGAGAACGAGGAGGCAGATCAGTAATGAGTGAAGAAAGATATCTTACGTTTGCTCTGGGAAAGGGCAGACTTGCCAAAAAGACACTGGAGCTTTTCGAACAGATCGGCATTACCTGTGAAGAAATGAAGGATAAAGATACCAGAAAGCTGATCTTCGTTAATGAAGAATACAAATTACGCTTTTTCCTGGCAAAGGGTCCCGACGTTCCCACCTATGTAGAGTATGGTGCTGCTGATATCGGTGTGGTCGGCAAGGACACCATTCTGGAAGAAAACCGGAATGTCTACGAAGTGCTGGACCTTGGCTTCGGCAAATGCCGGATGTGTGTCTGCGGTCCTGCTTCCGCCAGAGAGTTGTTGAAACACCATGAGCGGATCCGGGTAGCCAGCAAATACCCCAATATCGCCCGAGAGTATTTCTATAATAAAAAGCATCAGACCGTAGATATCATCAAATTAAATGGTTCTGTAGAATTAGGGCCGCTGGTAGAGCTGTCTGACGTCATCGTGGATATCGTTGAGACCGGTTCCACCTTAAGGGAAAACGGGCTGGAGGTTCTGGAAGAGGTATGTCCTCTGTCCGCCCGTATGATCGTCAATCCGGTGAGTATGCAGATGGAAGCCGACCGTATCCGCAAGCTGGTGGGTGCGATCCGGGAGCAGTTAAAAATACAGGCCTGACCGAGACGATAAGCAGCGTCATAAAAAGTATTTAAAGGAGAGTACCGTCATGAGAATCGTAGCATTGGATAAAGAATCAAAGCAGAGTATTTTGAACGACCTTTTAAAGAGAAGTCCGAACAATTATTCCCAGTATGAGAGCACTGTAAACCAGATCATCGAAAAAGTCCGTGCCGAGGGTGACAACGCATTGTTCGATTATACTTTACAGTTTGATAAGTTCGCTTTAAGCGCAGAGAATATCCGTGTCACAAAGGAAGAGATCGCCGAAGCCTATGCACAGATGGATGAGAATCTGATCGATGTGATCAGACAGTCTGCGGAAAACATCCGCGCTTTTCACCAGAAGCAGCTTCGCAACAGCTGGTTCGATGCCAAGCCCGACGGTACGATCTTAGGCATGAAGATCACCGCCATCGAAAGAGCCGGTGTCTATGTCCCCGGCGGTAAAGCCGCTTACCCTTCCAGCGTACTGATGAATGTGATCCCCGCCAAGGTAGCCGGTGTGGATGAGATCATTATGACCACCCCTCCCGGAAAAGACGGTAAGGTCAATCCCGGAACTCTGGTAGCCGCTGATATTGCAGGCGTGGATACCATCTATAAGGTCGGCGGTGCCCAGGCTATCGCAGCCATGGCTTTCGGAACCCAGTCGGTACCTAAGGTCGACAAGATCACCGGTCCCGGTAACATTTTCGTAGCTCTTGCCAAAAAAGCTGTTTATGGCTATGTCAGCATTGATTCCATTGCGGGTCCCAGCGAGATCCTGGTACTGGCAGATGAGACCGCTACCCCCAGATACGTTGCAGCAGATCTGCTGTCTCAGGCAGAGCATGACGAACTGGCAAGTGCCATTCTGATTACCACTTCGAAGGAACTGGCGGAAAAAGTCTCCGAGGAAGTGGACGGCTTCGTAAAAGTACTGGAGCGTGCTCCCATTATCCAGAAGTCTCTGGACAATTACGGCTACATTCTGTTAGCCGACAACATGGAAGATGCTATTGATGCCGCCAACGCCATTGCTTCCGAGCATCTGGAGATCATTACAAAGAATCCTTTTGATACCATGACCCGTATCCGCAATGCCGGTGCGATTTTCCTGGGAGAGTATGCTTCCGAACCCTTGGGTGATTATTTTGCAGGTCCGAACCACATTCTGCCCACCAACGGTACCGCACGGTTCTTCTCCCCGGTAAACGTGGACGACTTCATCAAGAAGACCAGTATTATCTCTTATTCCAGGCAGGCACTGGAAAAGGTGCACAACCAGATCGAGACCTTCGCCAGGAGTGAAGGCTTGACCGCACATGCAAACAGTATTAAAGTTAGATTTGAAGATTAATCATTTCCTCTGGGAAAGGAGTCATCGGATATTATGGAACGAATTGCAACTGTGACCCGTACAACGAAAGAGACCGACATTGCCATCACCTTAAATCTGGACGGCACCGGAAAAGCGGATCTGTCTACCGGCATCGGATTTTTTGACCATATGCTGGACGGCTTTGCGAGGCACGGCTTTTTTGACCTGGAATGCAAGGTGAAGGGCGATCTGCAGGTGGACGGTCACCACACGGTGGAGGATACCGGCATTGTCTTCGGTGAAGCTATCAAAAAAACGGTAGGAGACAAGAAGGGCATCAATCGTTACGGCTATTTTATTCTGCCTATGGATGAGGTACTAGCTTTGTGCGCCGTTGACTTAAGCGGCCGGCCTTATCTTAATTTTGAATGTGAATTTACTGTACCGAAGGTAGGTGAACTGGATACGGAGCTGGTAAAGGAATTTTTCTATGCCGTATCCTACAGTGCCGGAATGAACTTACATATCAAAATGTTGTCTCCGGGCAATAATCACCATATGATCGAAGCCATGTTCAAGGCATTTGCCAAGGCGCTGGATCAGGCCGTTTCCTATAATCCGAAGGTAACGGATGTTTTAAGTACCAAAGGAAGTCTGTAAAAAATACGTGCCTGCGGCCATAGGCTTTGCAGGTATAGAAAGACGTGAGGATTACTATGATCATCAAGAAATTTGTTCCCTGCATTTATTTATATCATGAGCATGCGGTGCGGAATCTTACGGATACCACCATCGTGGATACGGATCCCGTCCGTCTGGCAGATTATTACTGTGAGCACAATGCGGATGAGCTGATCGTTTTCGATATGTCCGAAGGTGACGCGGAGCATGATGCCGCACTGGATATCATCAAGGAGATCTGTACCAGGGCGGAAGTGGATGTCATCGGTGCCGGCAATGTCAAGCGTATGGAGGACATTAAGAAATTACTTTATGCCGGATGTAAAAAAGCAGTTCTCGACTATGAGAAAGAGAGTAATATTGAGATTACCGAAGAGGTCTCTCTGAAATTCGGTAAGGACAAGATTCTGATCTCTTACAACGACCCGTCCGTTCTGGAATTACATAAGGAGAAGATTGAGAAATATATCTCTGCCATGATCCTGATGAACCCTCATCAGATCCGGGAGACTCAGGCCATTCTTTCCCTTCCGTTTTTCGTGCAGATCAATCAGGTGGCATTGAATAAATTGCTGGAGATTTTTGCTTATGAGAATGTCTGTGGTGTCACCGGCAATACGATAAATGACAATGTGAAAGAGATCGTAGCCCTGAAGGATCTGTGCCGGGAGAACGATATTCCCATTGAATCCTTCCAGGCTGCCTACAAGTGGGAAGATTTCAAAAAGAACAGTGACGGCATGGTACCCGTTATCGTACAGGATTACCGGACACAGGAAGTTCTGATGATGGCTTATATGAATGAGGAAGCCTATGAGCAGACCCTGAAGCTGGGCAAGATGACCTACTACAGCAGAAGCCGTCAGGAATTATGGCTGAAAGGTCTGACCAGCGGTCATTACCAGTATGTGAAGGAACTGGTGGCGGACTGTGATATGGATACAATCCTTGCGAAGGTATCTCAAGTGGGCGCTGCCTGCCATACCGGAAGCAGAAGCTGCTTCTTCAACGAGATCACGAAAAAGGATTATGAGGAAAGCAACAATCCCTTACAGGTATTCGAGGAAGTCTTCGATGTGATCAAGGACCGCAAGGTCCACCCCAAGGAGGGTTCCTATACCAATTACCTGTTCGACAAGGGCATTGACAAGATTCTCAAGAAACTGGGCGAGGAGGCAACTGAGATTGTGATCGCCGCCAAAAATCCCAACCCCAATGAGGTCAAATATGAGATCAGTGATTTCCTGTATCATATGATGGTCCTGATGGCAGAAAAAGATGTCACCTGGGAAGAGATCACTACAGAGCTTGCGAACCGTTAACTGCAGTTTCCACCCAGGTCTCCAGATAAGTGCCGTAATCTACATCGGTGACATAATGCAGCACCTGATCCATGGAGATCCCGGCAAAGCATTTGCCTTTTTGATCCAGCAATATGATCGTCAATAATAATACTCCGGCCAGAGCAAGGCGGATTTTGAACGTACCGGTATCGGAAGATGCGGCAGGTTCCGAATCGTTTTGCTCTGGCCGTATTTCTGCCTGTCTGCGCATCTGCTGTAAGAGTTCTTCCTTATGTCTGTGATCATGTTTTTCCATGCTCTTTTACATTCCTTTCTGGTATCTGCAATCTTCGCAGTTCATATTTATGTGCCTTTTGGTACTGGCAGAACTTAATTTTATAAGGTATAATGATAACTATTCAGAGCCATGTAAGCACTTCATAAGCAAAAAGGTAACTCTGAAAGAGTTTTTTGCGAATAAAGTTCTGAATAGTTTTAGTAATTTAGGAGAAATTATGGCTGAACAAAACGGAAAAGAATTAGCATCCAGAATACAAAACAATATTCAAAAAGTCCTGGTCGGAAAAGAGGAAGTGACAGAACTTCTTCTGACGGCCTTAATCGCTGACGGACATGTACTATTAGAGGATGTCCCCGGCACCGGCAAAACGAAGCTGGCCAAGGCACTGGCAAAATCTTTAAATGCCCGGTTTTCCCGGGTGCAGTTTACCCCGGATCTGTTGCCCGGTGACATTACCGGCATCAATGTCTATGACAGACAGAAGAATGAATTCACCCTGCGAAAGGGGCCGGTATTTACCAATATTTTACTTGCAGACGAATTGAACCGTGCCACCCCCAGAACCCAGGCAGGACTGTTGGAATGTATGGAAGAGCGTCAGGTAACCATCGAGGGTGTCTCTTATACACCGGGCGAACCCTTCTTTGTCATTGCCACAGAGAATCCCATCGAAAGTGCCGGCGTATTTCCTCTGCCGGAAGCGCAGTTAGACCGTTTCCTTATGAAACTGTCCATGAACCTTCCCACCAAAGAAGAGGAACTGAGGATTCTGGAATTGTACATGGAGGAAGATCCCCTGAAAAGCCTGACTGCCGTGGTCTCTCTGGAGGAACTTCTGGCTGCCCGGGCAGAGGCTGCAAAGATTTTTGTGCATCCCTGCATCCGGGAATATATGGTACAGATTGCAGAAGCCACCAGACGGGCAGACGGTATTCTGGCAGGCGTCAGTACCAGAGGAACCCTTGGGCTTTTACGCTGTGTCAAAGCCTATGCTTATCTGCAGGGACGTTCCTATGTGATCCCGGATGACGTTCGTACGCTGGCTGTTCCGGTGCTGGCCCACAGACTGGTATGCAGCTTCGGTTCCGATACCGGCTCCGCAGCAGGCAGAATGGAAAACATCCTTTCCAACGTTCCTGTTCCCACAGAAAGGTTTGAGCCATGATACAACTGCTGGGAATCATTGTATTTGCCCTGCTTCTGTATCTGGGGCAGAAATATGTATACGCCAAAATATGGCAGCGGGATCTGAAGGTTTCCCTTTCTTTCCGGGAGGATGGCATCTGGGAAGGACAGGAGAGCGAGCTGTCGGAGATCATTGAGAATCGCAAACGGCTGCCCCTTACCATGTTGAAGGTCAAATTCCAGACTGACAGACATCTGGTGTTTGCCGATACCAAAGGCTCCCGGACCACGGATCGCTATTACCGCAATGATATTTTCCAGATCGGACGTCTGGAGAAGGTCACCAGAGCACTGCACTTTACCGGCGGAAGAAGAGGTTATTACACCATACAGGAGGCGGATCTTGTTGCGTCCGATCTATTCCTGACAGCACAGTATACGGCTACGACACCCATCGAACACTGCAGTCTCTATGTGTACCCGAAGCCCTTTTCCCATCCGGATTTTAAACGGTCTTTAAAACAGTTAAACGGAGAAGTTCTGACAAAACGACATCTTTTGGAAGACCCTTTCGAATACCGGGGCATTCGGGATTACCAACCACAGGATGACTTAAAAAGCATCAACTGGAAAGCCACGGCCCGTACCGGGGATCTGAAGGTAAACCAGAAAAATTATACCTCCCAGAAATCCGTTCGGATTTTTGTGAACTTAGAGGACACCGGTATTCTGAAAAAAGAGGACTGCGTGGAAGCCTGCCTGCAGATTGCCACGGCACTGTTATTGCTGTTTCTGGAACAGGGGATGCAGGTTGCCCTGTATTGCAACGGTATTGACACAATCAGCGGAGACCCCTGTATTCTGGAAGCCGGCGGCGGAGTCAGACAGCGGAATGTCTGTCTGCAGACGCTTGCAAGAATCGATACGGCTAAACCGGTACAGTCTTTTTCCGAGCTGTTTGCCGCCCGTATGTCCGATGCGTCCAATGCGCTCTATACCTGCTTTGTATCACCCAATGCCTATGAAGACTTTGCAGCATTACTTCTGCAATATCAGGAAAAACACCCGGATATGAAATGGTTTTATCCTTATTCCGAAAGTACACCTCCTGATCCCGGGGAAGCGTTAAAGTCTTTGATCACTTTTATCTCCCTACGGGAAGAAAGCGTCTGAATGTGAAAGAAATTTTGACTGATCTAATGAATCAATTATGTTTTTATCCCCTGGCGCTGACTGCGTCCACGTTGTTGGCCGCGCTGGCTCCGGCGAGCCGTCCGTCCCTGGCTTTGTGGATGCTCGGGGCGCTGCCGGTGTTTTTTCTGTATTACGCCAGAAAACGCTGTAAGCATCTGTCGGTATTGCTCCTTCTGCACGGACTGGTACTGGCATGTTTTTATATCATTCCGGCAGCCAACGGCGTAAACCGTGGTATCCGGCTGTTGGTAGGTGCAGGCTTTGTGATCTATTCCCTCTGGCTGCGTTTTCGGACGGAGAACTTTGCTTCCGATCCGCTGCCTCTGCCGTTAGCCGCCGGAATTGCCTTTTTGTGTCTTTTTCTGCAGCATTATCAGGGAAACAACGTCTGGGATCTCTATTATCGTATGAGTCTGATCCTGGTGTTTTTATTGTATGCTGTCATTTTGTTTTTGCAGTCCTATGAGGATTTCCTTACGGTAAACAGGCTGAGTACCGGCAAGATCCCGTTTCAGGAGATTTTTCGTTCCGGTCTCCACAGCACCGCAGCCTTCGTGCTGTTATCGGGGCTTCTGCTCCTGGCAGTGTCACAGTTTGCCTGGTTAAAGCCCTTTTTGCGGTTACTGCGAAACGGTCTGGTTGCGATTCTTCGTTTCCTGTTCGGACTGCTCCCCATGGATTCCGGGACAGAAGCGGTAGTGGTGGAACAGCAGGCAGGCGGTGGCGATATGCCTCCCATGGAAGCGGAAAATCCTTTTATTTTATGGGTCATTCTGGAATATGTGGCCATGATCGCACTTCTGATCGTCTGCGTATTTCTGCTGTACCGCGGAATTCAAAAGCTGATCACATTTCTCAGGGACAGAATGCAGTTTTCCCTCCCCGGCACTGTTTCTGAACAGCCGGAGAGCATGGACAAGCGGGAACACCTGGAGGCTGCCCCGGAAAATACTGCCGCAAAGCAGAAGCAGAAATGGTTTTCTTTTGCTTTCTTAGATGCCGGCCAGAAGATAAGGCGGATGTATCAGAAAAAAATAAATGCCAGCGGGCTTGCAAAGATGAGCCTGCCATTTTATACTGCTAGAGATGCCGAAAAATCGCTGGATGTGGAAGGAATGGCTGAAATCTATGAAAAAGCCCGTTATTCCGATGTCCCCTGCACAGACGGAGATGTCCGGCAGATGAAAAATTATATGTAAAAATCAATAACCTGAGGTAAATATGAACGAAAAGTTAGCGTTAAATGATGATATTCTGATGAAGATCGAAAAACCGGCCCGCTACATCGGCAACGAAGTCAATGCCGTAGTGAAGGACAGGGACAGCATTGATGTCCGTTTCTGTATGTGCTTCCCGGATGTCTACGAGATCGGTATGTCCCACCTGGGAATCCAGATCCTGTATGGCATGCTCAATTCCTGGGATGATGTCTGGTGTGAGCGTGTGTATTCTCCCTGGGTGGATCTGGATGAAATTATGCGTAAGGAGAACATTCCGCTGTTTGCCCTGGAGAGTCAGGATCCGATAAAAGACTTCGACTTTTTGGGAATCACCATTCAGTACGAAATGTGTTATACGAATATTCTGCAGGTTCTGGATCTGGCGGGGATCCCGTTGCTTGCCACCGAACGTGGAGAGGACTGTCCCATCGTTATCGGCGGCGGTCCCTGCACCTATAATCCTGAGCCCATTGCCGATTTCTTTGATATTTTCTATATCGGAGAAGGCGAGACCCAGTACCGGCCGCTGATCGATCTCTATAAGAAATGCCGGACGGAGAAGACAGGCAGAGAAGAATTCTTACGCCGGGTGGCAAAGCTGCCGGGAATGTATGTGCCCCGGTTCTATGAGACCACTTACCATGAAAATGGCACCATTGCTTCCTTTCGACCTACGGAAGAGGGAATTCCCGCAAGGATCCGCAAAGAGCTGGTAACGGATATGACCGACAGCTTTTATCCTATGAAGCCGGTAGTTCCTTATATCAAAGTCACACAGGACAGAGTCGTTCTGGAGATTCAGAGAGGCTGTATCCGCGGCTGTCGTTTCTGTCAGGCAGGACAGCTGTATCGTCCCGTCAGAGAAAGGGATGTGGAAGTTCTGAAAAAGTACGCCATGGAAATGTTGAAAAACACCGGTCATGAGGAGATTTCCTTAAGTTCCTTAAGTTCCAGCGATTACAGCAAGCTGCCGGAGCTGATTGACTTCCTGATTGAAGAGTGTGATAAGAGACATATCAATATCTCCCTGCCGTCTTTACGTATCGATGCCTTTTCTCTGGATGTCATGAGCAAAGTACAGGATGTGAAGAAATCCAGTCTGACCTTTGCGCCGGAAGCCGGCAGCCAGAGACTGCGGGATGTCATCAATAAAGGACTCACTGAAGAAGTGATCTTACAGGGTTCCGCCCTTGCCTTCGAAGGCGGCTGGACCAGAGTCAAACTGTACTTCATGCTGGGACATCCCACGGAAACCGAAGAGGATATCCGGGGAATCGCTGAGCTTTCCAACAAAATTGCGGCCACTTTCTTCGATACGGTGCCGAAGGAGAAACGTGTCAACGGCAGAGTGCAGATTGTTACCAGTACCTCTTTCTTCGTGCCGAAGCCCTTTACGCCATTCCAGTGGGCGCCCCAGTGTACCAAGGAAGAGTTCGTGGAAAAGGCATATCTGACCAGAAAGGCCATTTCCGAGCAGCTGAACCAGAAGAGCATCAAGTACAACTGGCACGAAGCGGATGTCAGCGTTCTGGAGGGTGTTCTGGCCAGAGGTGACAGAAAATTGTCCCAGGTGCTTTTATATGTCTATAACAAGGGCTGCTTCTACGATGCCTGGAGTGAGTATTTCCACAACGATGTCTGGATGGAAGCTTTTGAAGCCTGTGGTCTGGATCCGGATTTCTATTCCCACAGAGAACGGCCTCTGGACGAGATCCTGCCCTGGGATTTCCTGGACTGCGGTGTATCCAGAGCCTTTCTGGAGAGAGAATGGCAGAAAGCGAAAAACGAGACGATCTCACCGAACTGCAAACAGGCATGTCAGGGCTGCGGTGCCGCCAGATTCGGCTGCGGTATCTGTGTGGAGCCCAGAGGATGATTGTAAGGGGCATGCTTTTGTGACACATTATAGAGTGTAGAAAAATACGAAGAAAGGGAAATTTCAGGTCTTTCACGGAAGGCCTCATAGAAATCTGACAGAAATTATGAAGTTAAGAATCAAATTCAGAAAATACGGACCGGTACGTTTCATTGGCCATCTGGATGTAATGCGCTTCTTCCAGAAAGCCAACCGCAGAGCAGAACTGGATGTGGCATACACCGGCGGCTTCAGCCCGCATCAGATCATGTCCTTCGCCGCACCCTTAGGCGTGGGACTGACCAGCAACGGAGAATATATGGACCTGGAAGTGCATTCCCTGACCTCCTGTGAGGATGTAATGCAGCGGTTGAATGCCGCTTCCGTACCGGGAATCGAGATTACTTCGGTGAAAATTCTGCCGGACAAGGCCGGCAATGCCATGGCCAGCGTTGCTGCCGCCGGATATACGGTAGCTTTCCGGGAGGGCAGAGGGCCTCATTTTGATCTGGGCTCCGCGGTGGATCGTTTTCTTGCAAAAGATGAGATCCTCATTACCAAAGAGACAAAAAAGGGAAGCCGGGAGATCAATTTAAAAGAAGGTATCTATGAGATGAAGGTGGTGGAGTCCGAAAAGCTTTATCTGCTGGTGGATGCCTCCAGTGCCGGAAATATCAAACCCATTCAGGTCATTGAAGCATTATTTTCCGAAAATGGTGAGACCCTGCAGGAAAATGCCCTTCTGGTCAACAGAGAAGAGACCTATCTGAGAAACGAAACAGACGCCCTTCTCCCCCTGGATGCCATAGGTTTCGACAGTGAGGAAGCTTACAGGGCAGCTTCCGGTGACACGGAATGAGCCGCAGTCTCACCGGCGGACGACCGGCCAGAGAAAAAGAAGTAAATCAGATCCGTAAATCCACGGATTGCACGGAGGGAAAACTGATCTTCACCTGTCTGCGGGAACGCAGGGCAGCTCTGCTTGTCAATGCCCGGGGCGTGGCTGCTATACGCGTACTGCGGTCAGATGCCAGTAAGATCGGTGGCATCTATCTGGGGAAAATACAGAATGTGGCAAAAAATATTGATGCCTGCTTCGTGGAGATCCTGCCCGGAGAATTGTGCTTTCTACCCCTGCGGGAAGCAGGTGCGGCGTATCTGACCAATCGTAAGGCAGACGGTACCTTGAAAGCTGGAGACGAGCTGGTAGTCATGGTCACCAGAGATGCCCAGAAGACAAAGCGTGCCTCCGCCACTGCGGATCCTGCCCGGATGAAGCAGCTGCTTTGTAAAAACGGGAGCACCCCTGAGAACGCTTCTGAAGCCCTTCAGAGCCTTTGGGAGCAGGCAGACCATAAAGTGTACTTCACCTGCCTTTTGAAGCCTTCTGAGGCCGTTTACGAGGTCCTGGAGCAGATGGCGGATCCTTCGGAATATTCTGAGATCCTTACCGATGATCCTCAGATCTATCGTCAGCTGTCGGAAGGAGATCACCCTTTATTAA
Source organism: Clostridium sp. AM34-9AC (assembly GCF_003480225.1). NCBI lineage: Bacteria > Bacillati > Bacillota > Clostridia > Eubacteriales > Clostridiaceae > Clostridium > Clostridium sp. AM34-9AC. The sequence continues at coordinate 14,004 of NZ_QUIU01000033.1, read as the reverse complement.
AACAAAAGTCCATTCGGTTCTACGATGATCCAGCGATCTCTTTACGCCTGCTGTATTCTCTGGAGCGCGGCATGGAGGAAGCACTGGATACGAGAGTCTGGTTAAAATGCGGAGGGTATCTCGTCATCGAGCCTACGGAGGCCATGACGGTGATCGATGTCAATTCCGGTAAAAACGAAGCGAAAAAAGCAGGAGAGGACACCTATTATCAGGTAAACCTGGAGGCTGCCGGAGAAGTAGCCAGACAGCTGCGCCTGCGGAATCTGTCCGGTATCATCATTGTGGACTTCATCAATATGGCGGAAAAGGAACGGCAGAAGGAGTTACTGGAGACATTAAAGAATCTGACCGCAGGGGATCCCCAGCATCCCCGCATCGTGGATATGACGCCTTTAGGATTGGTGGAGATCACCCGCAAAAAATCTCATCCCACGCTGGCAGAACAATTCAAGAGATAATAAAATTAAACGCTTCCACCCATACCGACGGACCTGGAATCCCCATTATTGCCGCCAGTACCAAAACACTGCCGGAGGATATTGCAGCGGCCAGAAATGCAGGAATCAACGAGTATCTTTCCAAACCGCTGCATCCAAGAGCATTGTACCGCATCATGAAAAACTATTTATAGACTCTGTCATTCACCAGTCAACCGTTTTGTTGGCTGGTTTTTTTGTTATATTTCACAATTCTCGGAAACTCTTTTTGGCAAAAACGTTTCTTGAATTTTTTTTTCAAAAATGCTACCCTGTTTTTATAGGAAACCACAATTTACTTTTCAGTTTCCATACTGTAATTACAATCTTACCGAACGGAGGAATAGAAGCGATGGATACCACAGAAGGTCTGCAAAAAAATATTCTCGACGCCACCCTGCGTGTCTTCGATCAAAAAGGGCTGAAATTCACAATGGATGATCTGGCGAAGGAACTCTCGATCAGCAAGAAAACCATCTATACCGTGTACGATGATAAAGAAGCACTGTTTCTTGCCATGGTAGATTATATCTTTGACTCCATCAAGGAAAGCGAGCAGATGATCCTGACCGATCCTTCCCTCGGTGTAGTGGAAAAACTGCACCGCATCCTGGGAGTGCTGCCGGAAGGTTATCAGAATATCGATCTTCGAAAATTATATTCCCTCCGGGACAAATACCCGAAGATCTACCAGAAGGTAGAACTCAGACTTTCCACTGGCTGGGAGCCTACAATCCAGCTGATCGAGATGGGCATGGCTGAGGGCAGCATCCGCCCGGTTCCCATCTGTCTGGTGAAAATGATGTTAGAAGCTTCCATTGAGCAGTTCTTCCAGAGAGATATTCTCTCTCGAAATCAGCTGACTTATGCAGATGCCCTGAAGGAAGTTGTGGAAATCCTCATGTATGGCATCGTACAGAGATCAGAATGAGGCAATGGAATAATCCAGAATTAATCCATAATATCCCAAAGAAAGAGGAACGAACCATGAATCAGAAAATCTATTTAAGCGAAGACTGGCTTTTTAACGAGAACTTTCAGGAGGGGATGACTGCAACAGAATATCCGGAAGAGACCCTGCAGCCCGTCCGAATTCCTCATACCTGTAAGGAGACCCCGTTTCACTATTTTGACGAATCTCTCTACCAGATGGTCAGCGGCTACAGACGCCATCTGCATATTCCGACCGAATGGCAGGGCAAGCGGATCCTGCTCACCTTCGAAGGGGCCGGTCATGACAGTACCGTCTATCTCAACGGCAGCAAGGTTGGAGAGCACCATTGCGGCTACACCGCCTTTACTGTAGATTTGTCGGCATATGCGAACTACGGACAGGACAATGTGCTGTGTGTCCGGTTGGACAGCAGAGAAGACTTAAATGTGCCTCCCTTCGGTTACGTGATCGATTATATGACCTACGGCGGCATCTACCGGGATGTGTATCTCGAAGTAAAAGATCAGATTGCCCTTGAGGATATTTTCGTACACACGCTGATCACACCGGATGAGGCTCAGGTAACTTCTGAAATCACTTTTTATGAAGTTGCGAAAGACCTTAATGTCAGACAATATTATATGTTAAAGAGCGATGCTGTAATGTCGGGTGTGGTATCAGATGTAACATCAGATAATGACTGGCAGTTTCTCTGCGAACAGAATGTCCCCACAGGCACTACGGCTGAGACCCCGTTTCGTATTCAGGGAACGATTCCACATCCTTTTTTGTGGGATACCGAACACCCTCATCTTTATCTGTTAAAGACCCAGCTCTGGCAGGGAGAACAGCTTCTGGACGAAGCAGAGGTTACCTTCGGTATCAGGGATGCAGTTTTTAAAAAAGACGGCTTTTACCTCAATGGCAAAAAACTGCGGATCCGGGGTCTGAACCGCCATCAGAGTTATCCTTATGTAGGCTATGCCATGCCGGAGAGCATGCAAAAACTGGATGCGGATCTGTTAAAAAGAGAGCTGGGGCTGAATGCCGTGCGGACTTCCCACTATCCCCAGAGTCATTATTTTCTGGAGCGGTGCGACGAACTGGGACTTCTGGTCTTCACAGAGTTTCCCGGCTGGCAGCATATTGGAGATGACACCTGGAAAGCACAGGCGGTGGTCAATGCAGAGGACATGATCCGTCAGTACCGCAATCATCCTTCGATTATTTTGTGGGGTGTACGGATCAATGAATCCCCGGATGATGATCCGTTTTACGAAAAGACCAATGCCGTGGCACATAAGCTGGATCCCACGAGACCTACCGGCGGTGTCCGGGCTATTAAGAAAAGCCATCTGTTGGAGGACGTCTATACTTATAACGATTTTCTGCACGACGGCGAGACTCCCGGCTGTGACCCGAAGAAAAAGGTCACTTCCGATACCGACAAGCCTTACCTGATCAGCGAATACAACGGACACATGTATCCCACAAAAGCCTTCGATAATGAGGAACGCCGCAGTGAACATGCGATCCGCCATGCCAACGTACTGGATGCCGTAGCGGAGCAGGAGGATATCGCCGGAAGCTTCGGCTGGTGTATGTTCGACTACAATACCCATAAGGACTTCGGAAGCGGTGACCGGATCTGTTATCACGGTGTCATGGATATGTTCCGTAATCCGAAGCTCGCAGCTTCCGTTTATGCCTGTGAACAGGATGAGATCCCCGTGCTTCAGATCACCTCCTCCATGGATATCGGAGAGCATCCCGGCTGCAACCGCGGAAACCTGTATATTTTGTCCAATGCCGACAGTGTGAGAATGTATAAAAACGACCGTTTTATCAAGGAATACCGGCCAGAAATGTCCCCTTATAAGCATTTAAAGCACGGTCCCATTCTCATCGATGACTTTATCGGTGATGCTTTGGAGAAGAACGAACGGTTCCGTCCGAAACATGCGAAAGAAATGGCGGATGCCATGAATATCGTGGCCAGAGGCAGTCTGAACCATATTCCGAAGAGATTGTATCCTACCGCATTAAAGCTGGCACTGCTGTATCATATTGATTTTGCGGAGGTGACAAAGCTTTACACGAAATACATCGGTGACTGGGGCGGTACCGCCACCGTATACCGTTTTGATGCCATCAAAAACGGCAAAGTCATAAAGTCTGTCACCAAAGAGCCGGTAAATGGGATCCGGCTGCAGGCGGAAGCGGATCACACGAATCTGACAGAGCATCACAGCTACGACGTGGCACTGGTACGGATCCGGGCTGTGGATGCCCACGGCAATGTGCTTCCTTTTTATCAGGAGCCGGTACGGATCACCGCGGAAGGTGACATTGCCATCATCGGACCTGACACCATTGCCTTACAGGGCGGCATGGGTGGAACTTATGTTAAGAGTATGGGAAGATCCGGTCGAGGAGCTTTGCTGTTGCAGTCACAGACGGCAGGGGAAGTACGGATACCTTTTCAGATTAAGGTATAATGATTTAATGGTTTCATTTGAGAGAAAGATTTCAAAGGATTTCAAAAGATTGCATAAGAAAGGATCAGGGTTAATCATGAGTTTAAGCGAAAAAGAAAAATTTTCTTATGGACTGGGTGCGGTAGGCAAGGATATGGTATACATGCTGTCTGCCAGCTATATTTTGTATTATTATCAGGATATTTTAGGCGTGAACGCCGTAGCCATGGGTATCATTCTGCTGGTTGCAAGAGTGTTCGATGCGTTTAACGATCCCTTCATGGGCGTCATCGTGGCAAAGACCAGGACCAGATGGGGGAAGTTCCGCCCCTGGCTGATGATCGGCACAGTAACCAATGCTGTTGTTCTGTATCTGATGTTCTCGGCACCGCCTGCACTGAATGGCAATGGACTGGTAGCATATGCGGCAGTCACCTATATTCTCTGGGGCGTGACCTATACCATGATGGATATTCCCTTCTGGTCCATGATACCGGCATTTACTCACAGCGGAAAAGAGCGTGAAGGATTGTCTACGCTGGGACGTTCCTGTGCCGGTGTAGGCTCTGCCATCATCACCGTGATCACCATGCTCTGCGTTAATGCCCTGGGCGGAGGAGAAGAGCGGGTCGGTTTTTCCCGGTTCACCCTGATCATTGCCGCGCTGTTCGTGATATTTATTGCCGTTACCTGTATTAATATCAAGGAAAAATCTACGGTAGATGTGGACGCACCTTCCATCGGTCAGATGTTCAAGGCGTTAATTCAGAACGATCAGGCGATGGCAGTGGTCATTACCATCGTACTGATCAACTGCGCGGTCTATACCACCTCCAACCTGGTAATTTATTTCTTTAAATACGATTTTGGCGGAGATACCTGGTACAATTCCTATACACTGTTCAATACCTTCGGCGGAGCAGTGCAGATCCTCTCCATGATGCTTCTGTTCCCGCTGTTTCGTAAATTTATGAGCACCATCCGGATCTTCTACGTCAGCTTTCTGATGGCCATTGCGGGATATCTGGTATTGCTTGTCTTATGTTTTACCAATATGGGGAATGTATTTTTACTGTTTATTCCCGGTTTTCTGATCTTTGCCGCCAACGGTATGCTGACGGTGCTGACCACCGTATTTCTGGCAAATACCGTAGATTACGGTCAATGGAAAAATCACCGCAGAGACGAGAGTGTCATTTTCTCCATGCAGACCTTCGTGGTAAAACTGGCTTCCGGTGTAGCTGCATTAGCAGCCTCCCTGTGCCTGAACCTCTGCAACTTAAGCTCTGATACCAGTGATGCAGTGGCAACTGCAGGAGCTTCCGGAAGCTCTGTAGTGGGACTTCGTATGACGATGACACTGTTCCCCATTCTGCTCCTTGTCATTGGTGTCATTTTCTTTCATAAAAAATATAAACTGACCGAGGAGCGGTTAAAAGAGATTCAGGAGGCTTAAAGCATGATTCAGATTGTAAAAGATTCCGATACAAGACCATGGTTCTTTTTACAGACAGCCCACACAACCTATGGAATGTGGGTCATGGAGACCGGACATTTAGAACATCTGTATTACGGGGAGCGGATCACTGTGGATTCACAGGATCCTTCCTCCTGTACGCCCCTTGTCATACAGAGAGCCTTCGCTCCGGGAAACACCTGTACCTACGACAGGGAACATCCGCAGATTTCCATGGAAGATGTCTGTTTGGAGGTTGGTACGTTGGGAAAGGGAGATATCCGGGACCCCTTTTTGGAAGTCAGATTTGCTGACGGAAGTGTCACCTCTGACTTTACTTTTGATTCCTATGAAATTATTACTTTAAAGGAAAGAGAGCAGTGCCTGCAGGATTCCGGACTTCCTCACAGCTATTCGGAAGTGGGAACTGATTCCGCGGAATGCCTTCAGATTGTTTTGCAGGATGTTACGAATCATTTGGAGTTGCAGCTGTTTTATACCGTATTCGAAGAATGTGATGTCATTACCAGGAGTGCACGGCTGATCAACCATAGTGACGCATCTGTCACCTTGGATCGATGCCTCAGTGCACAGTTAGATCTGACAGAGGATTATTCCGTGATCACTCATTTCAGCGGTGCCTGGGCAAGAGAGATGCACAGAGAACAGATTTCCTTACGTTCCGGCAAATTTGTAAATGCTTCTTATACAGGAACCTCTTCGAACCGTTCGAATCCTTTTATGATCCTGGGACATAAGAACACTTGTGAGACTTTTGGCTCCTGTATCGGCTGCAATCTGATCTACAGTGGAAATCATTATGAAGCCCTTGAGAAAGACTCTTATGGGAAACTGCGCTTTGTAAGTGGGATCAATCCACAAAGTTTTTCCTGGGAGCTGACTCCGGAAGCGCACTTTGATACACCGGAGGCTGTTTTAAGTTATTCTTCGAAGGGGTATGGCAGACTCAGCCGACAGTTACATTCCTTTATCAGGGAGCATATTGTCAGGGGAGCATGGAAGAGAAGACCCCGTCCGCTTCTGTTAAACAGCTGGGAAGCATGTTATTTCAAAATCGATGAGAAGAAACTGTTACAGCTTGCCAAAGCCGGAAAAGATGTCGGTATTGAGCTGTTCGTTATGGATGACGGATGGTTTGCCGGGCGGAATGACGATACCTCCTCCCTGGGAGACTGGACCCCTGATCCGAAGAAGCTGCCCGGAGGAATTTCTTCCCTCAGTAAAAAGATCAAAGCCCTGGGGATGGATTTCGGTCTCTGGGTAGAGCCGGAGATGATCAGTGAGAAAAGTAAGCTCTATGAAGAACATCCAGACTGGGCAATGATGATTCCTGGACACCCCCATTCCGAGGGGCGCAATCAGCGCCTTTTGGATCTGTGCAATCCCGAAGTGCAACAATATGTAATAGATTCCATGACGAAGGTATTTTCCTCCGGAGACATTCGTTATGTGAAGTGGGATATGAACCGTAATTTCAGTGATATTTATTCCCCTTATCTGCCGGCTGCAAAACAGGGAGAGACGGCACATCGTTATGTGCTGGGGCTTTATCATATTATGGATGAACTGACCGCACGTTTCCCTGAGATTTTGTTTGAAGGCTGCAGTTCAGGTGGAAATCGTTTTGATCTGGGAATATTAAGTTATTTCCCACAGATCTGGGCCAGCGACAATACCGATGCCCTGTGCCGTACCGGGATTCAGAACAGTTACAGCTACGGATATCCCTTATCGGTATTTACAGCACATGTGTCATCCTGTCCAAATCATCAGACCTTAAGAATCACACCCCTTGAGACCCGTTTTCAGGTGGCCTCCTTCGGCGTCTTAGGATATGAATGCAATTTAAAGGATCTGTCCGGAAGTGATCTCAATGCGATCCGGGAACAGATTGCACTTTATAAAAATTGGCGGGATGTTTTCCAGTTTGGAACCTTTTACCGTGGAACAGAAAACGAGGATTCCGACTCGGAAACCTTATCCTGGACCTGCGTGTCCCCGGATGGCAGAAGAGCAGTGGGGCTGTTCTTCCGACGCCTGACAACTCCGAACCAATCCCATGACTGGTATCGCCCGGTGGGGTTACTTCCTGATGTGAAATATCATTTCTACGGCAGGAATATCAAATACAATCTGAAGGACTTCGGAGACCTTGTGAACACCGTTTCCCCGGTGCATATCAAGCAAGGATCCGCATTACAGGAGATTCTTTCACGATTTGTGAATATGGATGGCGAAAAAGAAGATCTGACCGCTTACGGAGATACCCTGATGCTTGCGGGTATTGCTCTGAAGCCTGCTTTCGCCGGAACCGGATATAATTCCGACACCCGACTGTTCCCGGATTTTTCCTCCCGGATGTACTTTATGGAAGCTGTGGAATAATAATGCTTTTTTATATACCGGCCTCCCCTCGTCAGGCCTGAAAATCTAATGAGGTCGGTCGGTATTGTAATAACTTGTCTGAGACGCAGCGAAGTAAATAAAATGAGCAGTATAGGAAGTCAGTAGTGTGTGAATAAACTGCTGGCTTCTTTTTTGATAGATACAGTCACGCCCAGAGGCGTGTCGGATAGTAAAGTAATAATATCAATAGGACAATATAGAAAATTCGGGGAAGCATGGTATTTCAATGAGTTTGAGATACAGTGTTTTTGCGTATTAACAGGAAGCAAATAATGCGTTATATGTGATATTCTATTTCACAACAAAAAAATGTCGGTTCACAACATGGTGGCTAGCTATTAAAAGAACTTTTCCGATATAATAAATATAATTGTATGTAAGCAAGGAAGTGACAAGATGCAAATTGCAATCTGCGATGATGAAAAGTCTATAGGATTGATATTAGAAGAAAAAATAAAGAAATTATTACCGGATGTAGTAATAGAAAAATATTTATCTGGTGATGAATTGATTGCAAGTGGTTGTGAGCCGGATATTCTATTTTTAGATATTCAGATGCCAGGAATGGATGGAATGGAAACGGCAAGGATTCTGCGTCAGAAAAATGAAAAAATGGTATTGATATTTGTAACTGCTGTGGAGGAGTATGTTTTTCAGGCATTTGATGTTGCAGCATTTCATTATTTGCTGAAACCATTTTCAGATGAAAAATTTGAGGAAGTTGTGAAATGTGCAGTCAGAAGCATTGAAAAATATTCTGAAAATCAATCGGATGAAAAATACATGATGGTGCAGTCCGGAGGAAGCCATATGAAAGTGTTTTTGAAGGATATTGTGTATGCCGAGGTATATAATCGAAAAGTCATTATCCATACACGGGATACGAATATTGAATATTATGGAAAATTGCAGGAACTGAGTGAAATTGTGGGAGCAGATTTTTTTCGTACACACAGAGCCTACCTCGTACATTTCAAATATGTTCAGAAATATGATGCAAATTGTGTGACGATGGAAAATGGAACTGCATTGATTGCAAAACAGAATTATTCTGAGTTTGTAAAACAATATTTGAAATATAATCAGAGGAAAGGAAAAGAAATCGGATGAGTTTGGTAGAAAAATGCTGGATGGTTACATCGAAAATTTCTGTTATTGCACTCCTTATGATTACAGGAATCTATTTTGGAAAATTTGTTTGTCCCTATATAAAAAAGGAAAAAGGGGCTGTGGCAGTCAGTATTGTTTATATTACGATTATGCTTGTTTTATATATGATTCCGCCACAGATTGATAATTTTTCCGCATATCTGATTGGAGTTATAGCAGCGTTTCTTGCAATGTATGTAGAGGACAGAAGAAATATATATCAGAAAATATTTCTTGCAATTACGTTCTTTTCTATCCGATGGTTAACGGTTGCAATGGCAGGCAGACTTGATGATCTTGTTACAAAAGCACTTGTATTTCGGAATATGAGTGCAGAAAAAGTGTGGTTGCAATACGGACTATATGTTGGAACCAGAGTTTTGGATATTGTACTTTGTATTGCTTTTATTGCGGTTGCAATAGGACTGATCAATAAAGCGTATATATACAAAAAAGATGAAATGAGCATCAAAGAGATGGTAATGCTTATTATACCTTCACTTGTAGGCGTCACTGGGTATGGCATTTTACAATATTATCTCATGATATACGAAAGAGATACTGGAAAGAACTTGATTGTTACATATGGATTTTATGGAGCTTTAAGCTTTTTACACTATCTGATTTCCATAGTTGCTATTCTTGTTGTGATTGTAATGTTTCAAAACTGGAAAGAGATGCAGGAAGAACAGCGGGGACAAGAGCTGGTATTAAATCAGATCAGTGACATGAAAAAGCATATCGGGGAAGTCGAAAAGTTGTATCGGGATATCCGCTCCATGCGCCATGATATGGGAAATCATATACAGACACTGGAACATCTGGTGGCACATAATAACATGGATGATGCTACAGAATACTTGGAACATCTGAAAAATGAATGGGACGAGGTATCTCCGGAAATAAAGACAGGAAGTTCGGTAATTGATGTCATTTTGATGGAAAAGTTGAGAGAAGCAAAAGAAAGGCAGATTCGGTTTCTGTCAGATTTTCATTATCCGCAGAATACGAAGTTAAATGCATTTGATTTGAGTGTGATCATGAATAATGCCTTGAATAACTGCATGGAAAATGTAAGTGGAGATGATCCGTATATCAGCATTTCTTCTTTTCGGAAAAACAGTATCTTTATGATAACCATAAAAAACAGTTTTGGGGGTCAGCTTAATTTTGGTGATAGCGATTTGCCAGAAACAACCAAATCTGGGGGGGAACATGGAATGGGTTTGAATAACATTCGCCGGGTTGCCAGAATGTATATGGGAGATATATCTTTGGAGCAGGGAAATGAGGAAGTAATCCTTAGCATTATGATGCAGGTAGAATAAAGAAATAAATTGGCACTATGTATTTTGTAAATTACAGAAATTACAGAAATATGTAGTGCTTTTTTTGCGCAGGTAGCGATGAAAATATGTTGCTTGCAACAATATTTGAGGAGCACTGCGACAGTCTGAAAAGCATTTTCAGACTGCTTCACAACGAAAAAAGGGCGGTTCACAACATCACGGTTTATTGTGAAGAAAGATATGCCGAAAGAAAAAATAAAGAGAAATCATGTTATACAGATTTTCAGGAAACGGATTTCAGAGTATTAGCTCAAGGAGGACAACGAAATGATGAAAATTAATGGATTTAACGGAACGAATACGCAGACAGGAGCAATGGGAATGGCACAGGCGAATGATTCTGTGAGTAAAAATATTCAGAATCAGATTGCAAATGCACAGCAGAAATTGCAGGACTTATCATCAAATGAAGAACTGTCATTAGAGGATAAGATGAAGAAACGTCAGGAGATACAACAGGAAATTACAAATCTCAATCAACAGTTAAGACAGCACCAGATTGAACAGAGAAAGGAACAGCAGAGTAAAAAATCATCTATGGATGATATGGTGGTTGGTACAAAAAATACATCTGCAAAGAAAGGAACAGGCTTGTCACAGGCAGGTATGCGGGCAATGATTTCCGCAGATTCATCTATGAAGCAAGCAAAAGTGCAGGGTAGTATGGCAACACAGATGGAAGGAAGAGCCGGTGTGCTTGAGTCTGAAATCAAGCAGGATGCTGGAAAAGGCAATACCGAAAAGAAAGAAGAAGAACTGGCAGATTTGCAGGCAAAAGCGCAGTCTGCAACAGTAGCACAGATGTCTTCACTTTCAGATGCAAATAAATCTATGGAAGAAGCAGCAAAGACAGACAACAGTACAGATGCAGCAGAAACAAAGAAGGATCAAACGCAGAAAGCAGAGAATACACAGGAAAATGCAGATACGGCAACAGATGCATCAGAGAATGCAGATGTTAAAACAGAAACAGCAGAAACAATAAAAAATCCAGCATCAGAAAGTGGACAGTCGGTAGTATATACACCGATCGATATACGTTTATAGTTCGGAAAGGAGGCCGGTGTTATGTCAGAAATCAAAAGTTTTAGTGATTATACAAGTAAATATAACAGCAATGTAGATTTTTCAGCGTTGTTTAGTGGAACGTCAGATAGTTCATCAGTAGGCAATACAAATATGCTTTCTGATTATGCTGCAATCAAAAATGGAAGCTATGGAAAACTTATGAAAGCATATTATGCAAAACAGGATGCTGAAAAATTATCGGGAAAAGGTGATACTTCACAAAAACTTACCTTGATGAAAACAAGTGCAGATTCTCTGAAAAAATCAGCAGATGCTTTGAATGACTCTTCTCTTTGGGAAAAAAAGAAAATAAAAAAGAAAGATGAAAAAACGGGGGAAGAGATTGAGGTAGAGGATTATGACTGGGATAAAATCACCAAGGCAGTAAAATCTTTTGTTGAAGATTATAATGATGTAGTTAAGGAAGCCGGAGAATCTAATACAAAGGATGTATTGCGAAATGCTTCATGGATGACTGGAATGACAGACAAAAACAGTAATATGCTTGCCAAAATAGGTATTACCATAGGAAAAGGAAACAAGTTGGAATTAGATGAGGATGCTTTAAAGCAGGCAGATATCAGTTCGCTGAAAACGGTCTTTACAGGATATAATTCTTTTGTAAGCAAAATATCGCAGAAAGCAACTGGTATATCGAATGCTGCAAACCGGGCGAGTGCAACCTATACAAATAATGGTACGTACTCTAAGACGGATTCTTCTTTGACATCGATCAAGATAGATAAAGAAGTATAGAAAGTGTGGACTAACTTAGGGAGGTTGCTATGAAAGTTCAAGGAAATAGGTATATTAATAATCCAGAGATGATAAAAAATAAGGTTGAGAAGAAAACAACTGTTCCTCAGAATATTATTTCGGAGGATGATGTGAAAATCAGTGATTCAGCAAGAAAGTTAGTTGAGACTGCTCGTAATAAGGTATCGGATTTTCATACAATGCATTTTTCATCTATTAATGGAGCAATAAGAGAGATACCAGCAGAATATAAATGTGAAAATTTATTCAAATTAGATTTGAAAGCAACTTCCATTTCTGGAGAACAAAGTGCGTTTGAAGGCTGTTCGGAAAATCAGTCAGAGGTTTTTGAAAAATGGCTGGACGAAAATGCTTCTGAATATTTGACAGAAGATGAAATGAAAGATTTAAAAGAGAAGATTAATGCAATGACAGCAGATGTAGATTTTTTGAATGCTCAGGAGGGATATAGAGGAACTTCCTATGAATCTGTATTTTTGTTAAGTGCAAGTGAAGCGGGGCTAAGAAAAGTAAATGAAATGTATGTTCCAGAGCAATTACAAGCAGGTTTTTCAGACATGATTGACGAATATGTTCATTTTAATGATTCGGCACGTAATTCTATCATGGAGAAAATGACACCAGATTACATGGTTGTTGGAATTGGAAGCAAAACAGAATCTTATAAGTACAAGTCAGAAATAATCTCAGATGAGACAGCTTTTTATACAAATGAGAAGAAAGAGATAAGTGGTATCTGCAATCAGTTTTTAAATGGTAAAACAGATCAAAAATTATTTTGTAATGAGATGAAAGACCGTTTAAATGATTACTATGGAAGCAGGTATGAATTAAGGAATCAGCCAGAAGCTGTTGAAGGCAGAGTAAATAATATGCTGGACAAATTGCAGCATATGTTTGGCGTTTAATGTTGAAAAAGGGTTTGGAATAATTATGAGGACAGTGACAGATGTAAACACAGTAAACCAGCTATTGACATATTCAAAACAGGCAGAGGCAGGAATACACCAAAAGGCAATACAGATGTTGCTTGGAGCAGGAAATAATAAAAACAGGACAGTTTAAGTATTTCTGATGCTGCACGAGGCTTTTCAAAGCAATCCATAGCTGCACTGATAGATAAAAATGTGAATATTTCTAATAGTGAATTGGCTTATTATTTTGCAAACTATAATAATTCAAGTGCTATTTTGGATGCAATCAATTTTGGGGAGAATGTTTCCTGTGGATATAATTCTGATTTTAAGGAGTATGGGGTTATTTCCTTTGACCTTAATGGGAGCAGACAGGTAGTACCTAATTATGCAGTACCGAAAATGAATACAAGCACCATGTCAGGTATTTGTGCTGCAAATAATTCTTTGGTATTAAGTAATAAAAATTATTATTCATGGACAACATCAAGTGGCAGTAAATATACATGGACGGTCAATAATGGAAGGATAGGCTGGGCAGCCTCGGAATCGTTGCTTGCAGAGAATACAAATCAAAAAGGAACAAATTATAAGTGGGAAATGCGCAAAGCAAGTAATATTTTATCTGATCTGGCACAGGGAAAGAGTGTGTGGGGTTATCTCTACAGTAATGAGGAAGTACTGTCAGTCTGTGAGAAAGTCGGGATTTCTCCGGGATTCTTTTCTATAGATACGGGAGCAGGAAAACACACTTATTTATTGCAGGAATCAGGAAAGACCATAAATGTTGACGCCAAGATAAAACAGTTAAATGATATAAACTGGATAGAAATCGGGTATAAAGAAGGAGATACGTTTTCCGTTTATGGTAAAGAGTATGCTATTGACAGCAGTGGGCATATCAATGTTTTGGCAGAAGATGAATTTACATCAACGGAAATTAAATATCCAAGTCGTTCAATATAATAGAAATTATT
>NZ_QUIU01000032.1:0-44829 GCF_003480225.1 Clostridium sp. AM34-9AC | reverse complement strand
TGCGGAAGGATGTTCCGTTTGCTGTGGACATTCGTGGATTTGAAACTACCATCCGCAATGAGCCACGCTATTCATAAGATTGTCAGCAAAGAACGCTGCCAATCTTATGAATAGCGCGGCGTTCGCCGCATCTCGGCATAAGTAAAGACAGCGAATTGTGCGCAAGCGCCCATCGCTGTCTTCACTATGCCTATGCGCGGCTCATTGCTCGCGTAACTTTCCATTTAGTTACCGCACTCTACGCTGATGCGGTTGAAGATCGCCATGATCTCCTCGGTGTTGATGGTCTTCTTCTCTTCTCCGGCTTTGTCGAGGATGGCTTTTCCTTCGTGCATCATGATCAGGCGGTTACCGTATTCCACGGCATAGCGCAGATTGTGGGTGACCATAATAGTGGTCACTTTCTTCTCCTTTACGACCTGATCGGTGAGCTCCATGATGATCTCCGCAGTCTTGGGATCCAGCGCAGCGGTATGCTCATCCAGAATGAGGAAATCAATCGGTGTCATAGTAGCCATGAGCAACGCCAGTGCCTGTCTCTGTCCTCCGGAGAGGGAGCCGACCTGCACACCCATCTTATCTTCCAGTCCCAGATTTAAGGGACGTAACATCTCGCGATACTCTTCCAGCTTTGCTTTATTCACACCACGTCCCAGGTTATAAGGCTTGCCCTTATTCTCCGCAATGGACATGTTCTCTAAAATCGTCATGCCGGGGCAGGTTCCCTTGGAAGGATCCTGATAGACTCTGCCGATCCGACGCTGGCGAATATAATCCTTCTGTCTCGTAATATCTTCTCCGTGGATCAGGATCTTGCCGCTGTCCACCGCAATGCTTCCACAGATGATGTTCAGCATGGAAGTCTTACCGGAACCGTTGCTTCCTACAACGGATACGAATTCTCCGTCCTTTACCGTAAGGTTGAAATCCCTGAACAGGCACAGCTCGTTGACCGAACCGGGATTGTAATTCTTGTTGATATTGATAAGTTCTAGCATGCTTTCACCTTCTTTCTGTCCATGCTGACCACCAGAATGATCAGGAACAGGACTGCTGTGATCAGCTTGATGGCATTAGGGCTGATACCTGCGAACATGGCTACTGCCACACATGCCTTATACAGAATGGATCCCACCACAACACTGCTGGTCACACGGAAAAATGTTACCTTCTTGAACAGGCTGGTGCCGATGATAACGCTGGCCAGACCGATGACTACCGCACCGGTTCCGATGGAAATCTCAAAACTTCTCTGCTGCTGTGCATAGATACAACCGCTTAAGGATACCAGACCATTGGCAATGGACAGTCCCACAATCTTCACCATTCCTTTATCCACACCGAGGCTGGTAACGATAGTATCATTGTCACCTACGGCACGCAACAGGAATCCGGACTTGGTACTCATGTACCAGTCTAAAAGATATTTTGCCACCATGGTGATCAGGAAAATAATGATCACATTTTTGAAATTCGACAAAAAAGAGGGGGTAATGCTGTTCACAAAGCTGTTGTTGAAAATATTTTCCTTATCAAAAATAGCTACATAGCCGGAGCCTGCCACCCACAGATTGATGGTATACAGACCGGTCATCATAATGATACCGGAAAGCAGGTCTCTTACTTTCAACTTCACATGGATCAATCCGGTACAGATTCCCACCAGTGCTCCGCCTAAGAATGCAATGGGAAGGGTGAGGATTGCCGGGACGCCGAAACCGTTGATCAGACGCACAGTGATGGCAGCCCCAAAGGGGAAGCTGCCATCGACCGTAAGATCCGGGAAATCCAGTATTTTATAGGTAATGTAGACACCCAGTGCCAGGATGCCGTAGATCATTCCTTGTTCCAGTACGCTTAATAATAACGCCATATTTTTCTCCATTCTTAAAATCCTGTATATCCGGATTACTCTATTATTTTCTGCCTGTCGGCAGCTATTTCCTGATTACTGTACTACGATCTCATCAAAGGACTGGTAAGCATCGGTCTTGTAATTCTCGGGAAGTTCCAGGTTGATCTTCTCTGCTGCTGCAAAGTTCACATACAGGCTGGGCTCGGAGATTACTTCGAAATTCAGTTCGGAAGCTTCTGCCTCTCCCTTCAGGACTCTTGCTGCCATCTTACCGGTCTGCTTGCCGAGTTCGATGTATTCCAGACCCATGGATGCCACGCAGCCAGCCTTAACCTGCTCTACTTCGGAACCAAATACGGGGATGCCTGCCTTGCCAGCCTCATCCAATACCGTCTGCAGTGCGCTTACTACGGTGTTGTCGGTCAGGTTGGTAATGCAGTCTACCTTGGATGCGATATCCGCTGCTGCCAGAGCTACCTCAGACATTGCGGTAACACCGCTGTCCACGATCTCGAATCCGTAGTTGCCTGCCAGAGCCTTGTACTCTGCGATGGTACTGATGGAGTTTGCTTCGCTGGTGGTGTAGATGATACCGATGGTCTTCGCTTCAGGAAGTACCTCACGGATCATTTTCAACTGTGCATCTACTGCCAGTGCATCGGAAGTACCGGTGATGTTGCCTACGGGAGTACCATCCTCATTGGCCAGACCTGCTTCCACAGGATCAGATACTGCAGTGTAGATCACGGGAATATCTGTATTCATTGTAGCATTGTATGCTGCCATAGCGCAAGGAGTTGCGATAGCACAGATCATATCTACTTTCTTACTTACGAAGTTGCTGGCGGTCATGGCGGAAGTTCCGTTGTCTGCCTGTGCATTGACATATTCGATCGTCAGGTTCTCACCCTCTACAATACCTTCCTCTGCCAGCCCCTGAATAAATCCTTCACGACAGTTGTCCAGGGAACCATGTACGGCGTACTGCATGATACCAATGGTGTAATTGTCCTTGCCTGCGGTGCTGCCACATCCGGTGAGGGCACCCATTGCCATAACTGCGGTTAATACTGCTGCCAAAATTCTCTTCTTCATAATCTTATTCCTCGCTTTCTGTACGTCCTGCGTACCATGATATGCAGCGCATACCATAAAATAGTTTGCTCATAAGATTACTGAACCTTTCACTGTCATGAAAGCCAGATGCTTTCGCATCTGTACCCACATTCGTATTGCATACAAGCGTCATGTGGATTGAAAGACTTTCATAACAAAAAACCGCCTCAAATGTATATTGCTATACACTTGAGACGGTAATAAGCTCTTGCTCATCATCGTGGTGCCACTCAATTTGACAAATCCCTGAGAATTATGTCCACTTTTCTCTGGATACTATCATATCCATCGGCTTGATAACGGGTCCGAATCCCGCTGACGCCTAAAACTGATCTGTTCTCGGGCCAGCCTCGGAAGTCCATTCGGCGAAAGTTCCTTTACCGTGATCCCACCATCCACGGCTCTCTGTAAAATTCCCTAAGGCTTACTACTCTTCCTCACAGGTTTGGTAAACTTATGAATGTTGTTTATGTGTCTTAGAATAATCTCTATTTTCTATTTTGTCAATACTATTTTTAGAAAATTTACAAATCTTATCCGTACTGTCACATACTTACATTCGTAAACCCAACGAATCCAACGAACAACTGTTACTCTGTCTCTGGCAGAGTGATCACCACCTTGAACAGGTCGCCGTCCGTGACAATCTGCATATCACCATTCTGCAGTTCCGTCAGGCTCTTGGCTATGGATAATCCCAGACCGTTGCCCTCCATGTGGCGGGATTTGTCTCCTCTGGTGAACCGCTCTTCCAGTTCCTCCGGTGACATCTCCAGCGGGAAGGCTGACATATTCCGGAAAATGATTCTCACATCCTGACCGTCATGTTCCACGTTCAGGTAGACGCGGCTGCCTGCCTGGGCATATTTGTAAATATTATTCAGCAGATTGTCAAACACTCTCCACAGATGCCTGCCGTCCGCCATGACCTTTACGGTCTCCTCCGGCTGTTTTACGATAGTTTCCAGCTTCTTGTCAGAGAATCGCTGCTCGTATTCCCCCGCCGCCTGTGACAACAGTACCGATACATCGCAGACTTCCGGGTGTACTTCCAGATTGCCTGTGGTGGCTTTGGAAGCCTCCAGCAGATCGTCCAACAGTTTTTTCAACTTCTTGGACTGGCGTAACAACACTTCCGCATACTCCGAGATCCGCTGTTTCTTTTCAGAATCCGGATCCGTCGGGCTGCTCCCTGTGACTGCGTCGTTCTCTTCCACTTCTTTTCCGATGAGATCCGCATAATTGATAATGGAAGTCAGTGGTGTCTTAATGTCATGGGAGACATTGGTAATGAGCTCCGTCTTTAAATGTTCGCTTTTCATCCTCTGTTCCACGGCTGCGGAAATTCCCTCGCCGATGCGGTTCAGATTCTCTCCGTGCTCCTTGAAGGACAATACCATATGGGAGGTATCCAGCTTATAATTCAGATCTCCGTCCGCCAATGCTTCACTGCCCTCCTGCAGTTCTTTGCACATCAATGCCACAAAAGTAATCGCACCGCACAGAATAAATTTCTCTATGGCCCAGAAAAAGAGTAATACATCTGTATCATTATAAAACAGCATTAAACCGAAAAACTCTACCACGCAGACTGCAAGGCACAAAAGTGCTGTTCTCCATACCATAGGAATCCCACGGATCAATTTCACAATACCGTGGAAAACTCTCTTGCAGAATCTTCCGAAGAACCGGAACACTCTATACAGGATCGTATTCTGCCACCATTTTCCCATTTTCAGGCGAATAGCCAACTCCATGCAGTACAGGGTGCACCATATCACCTCTGCGGCAAACAGTACCACCAGAACGATCAGATTGATCATACTTGAGTTCATACCGATCCATCCAAAAGCCAGGTACAGACCGGTAAAAGCTCCAACAATAACGACCACTGTATACACATCCAGGTGGATATCATGGATCGCACTGGGGGTAATACCCTCCCTGCCATTCTTATGTCCGGCACTGCACAACAGGAAGATAAAGCATAATAATGCCAGTATCGTTCCCGTACAGCATACCACAGGGATCACATTTCGGTTATCATAAAACTGCTCTGCCTGATGATAGATCAGGGCATATTCGTCTTCCTTCGGCAGGCTGGGATTCACTGTCAGGGTAACCACAATACGCTTGTTACGCTCTGCTAATGCTTCCTCTGCAGCCTCTTCCTGCTGCCGTTCTGTCTCACTTAAGGCATCCTTGATCATCCATTTTGCATATTGTTCCGCCCGTTCAACCGGCACATAAATCTCTCCACCTAAGGATACGCTGTCCCCCAGATCCAGATATTTCTCCAGATTGCCGGAGGAAAGGGCTTCCTGCTCCGCTGCCGTTATGCTTTCCACATCAGACCCGGTATTGACAGATGGTTCAAGCTCCATGATATCAGAGCTTTCAGAGCTTCCGTAACTTTCATAGCTATCAGAGGCAGAGGAAGTTTCTGTGTTGATATAGGTGTTATCATTCCTATGCTGCACCTGGGACTCCAGCCGGTAAGTCAGATCATTTGTCTTGTCTACATAATCCTCGTTCTTCCATTCTCCCAGGAATTCATCCGTATCCAGATCGTAGCTCTCCACCTTTACCCAGATGTTCCGCTGCCTGCAATAAGCTTCCATGGTCTGCAAGCTCTCATTCTCATACCAGTCGCGTATCCGATACAGATCCTGATTGACCTGCCGGTACAACAGCTGATCATGGATAAACATCCTTTCACCGGAGGAATACGCTCCACTGTCTGCAAGCATACAGGTACCATAGAGTCCCAACACCCCCACAATTGCGGCTGCGATCATCAGAACAAATGCCACAACCTTTGCCATTGTGCTGCCCAACAGGCTGTTTCCCTGTGCCGGTGCATTCTTTTTTTTCTCTGCTTTTTCTCTTTTTTTCCGTTCCCTTTTATTCTCTGACAATGCTGGTTCTACCGTCGTACTCACTGTTTCTTCCACCGGATTTGCCACTCTGTCCTGTTCTGTGCTCCTGCTGTTTTCTTCCCTGTTATCCATATTCCTGTCTCCTTATTTCCTCAAGCTGCTCCGCTCACCTGCCTGCTCTTATCCCTGCTTCTCACATTTGTATCCCTGGCCCCAGACTACTTTTAAGTATCTGGGTTCTGCCGGATTGATTTCCAACTTTTCCCGTAAATGCCGGATATGTACCGCCACGGTATTCTCGCTGCCCAGGGGCAGGTCGTTCCAGATTCTGGTATAGATCTCCTTCGGGGAAAATACCTGTCCCGGATTCTGGATCAGAAGCTTTAAGATCTCATACTCCGTGGGCGTCAGTGCTACCAGCTCGCCGTCCAGCATCACCCTTTTCTCCTTGTCATCCAGTTCGATACCACCGACTCTTATCACATCCGGTCGGACAGTACCTCCACCCAGCTGCATATAGCGACGCAGTTGGGATTTGACTCTGGCGGATACTTCGATGGGGTTAAAAGGCTTCGTGATATAGTCATCCGCTCCTACCGTAAGTCCCAGCACCTTGTCGGAATCCTCGCCCTTGGCAGTCAGCAGGATCACCGGCACGTTACTCCTTTCCCGAATCTTGATCATAGCCTGAATGCCGTCCAGCTTCGGCATCATAATATCCATCAGTACCAGATGCACCTCATTCGTCTCTACCATATGTACGGCTTCCTCACCGTCAAAAGCCTCCAGAAAATGATAATTGGTGTCATTTAAGTATATCTTTAACGCGTTTACGATATCCTTCTCATCATCACAGATCAATATATTGTACATACTCTCCCTCATTTCCATACCGGCCATTGCCGCCCGGCACCTTTTCCGCAAGGGCTTCCCTTACGCTAAAATCATTGTAACAGAATCCAGATTAATAAAAAACAGGAAAAACCTTTAAAACTTTATTAAGATGACTTTACATAAAAACACCCTCTGCCATTCCCAGAAGAGCAAAGGCAAAGGGTGTGGACAACACATGTTGAAAAGTGAACAGTGAGCAGATCAAATAGCCGGTGAGGCCGAGGAAAACTGCAAGTGCCCGGGGATCCCTGGTTGCGGAGATTCGAAGGTTCCGGAATGCGGTGAGGAAGATCCCACCGTAGGCAATGACTCCCAGAATTCCCTGCTGTACCAGGAGGGTCAGCCATTCGTTATGGGCATTGGAATAGATATTGTTGTCCAGAAGTCCCCGGTTGATCCAGTCCATGGCGTCACTGCCCCATTGATAGAGCGCATAATAGAAGCTGTCAGGGCCCATACCGAATATCTGAAACAGGAGTCCCTCTTTTCCATAAGTAAGAATCGTGACCTTCCACAGTGCCAGTCGGCCGTTGGCAACTTCCGACACTTTATCACTGCCGGGCAGATATCCCGCCACCAGCAGACAGCCAAGAAGCAGTGCCGCCAGCGTCACCGCAACCGCAAGCCCCACAACGGTCCGAAAAACCCGGCCGCTCTCCAGCCGGTCACTTCTCTCCTGTCTCTCCCGCAGCTGCAAAATCAGATATACCGCCACTTCCACAACAAACACCACATACCAGGCCGGAGTAAAAAAGAGTCTTTTTTCGGCATCCCCTGCCAGCACCAGGCCGGTCAGATGTAACAGCAAAAACATCCTGACCATAAATACCGAAAGCGGTAAAAGCATCAGGATCTCCAACGCCCGCAGCAGCCGGCCTCTCTTCCGCAGAGAAAGCAACAGTAACAGCAGGCTTAATCCGCAGGCTGCCAGTATAGCTGTAGTACTGTTGGAAGTAATGGCCGATGCAAAAAACACAAAGCTCCCAATCATCCCCAGTACTCTGACCTGCCGTTTTCCCATAAAAGCAGCTGCCAGAGAGATACCTGCAGTCACACTGATATAGCCTGCATACCAGTTATTGTTGCCGATGGTGGACAACAGCTGCGTCCGGTTCCATTCTCCGTTTTCCATTCCGCGGAAAGTTCCCAGCACATCGATGTCCAGACGGTTCAACAGTCCGATCAGTGTCACGATTCCCGCTGTGATCCCGGCGATCCACCAGATACTTCTGCTGCCGTCATAATACCGGGATACCGCAAAATAGATCCCCACCAGCAATCCCTGGGTCACCAGCCCCATATACCAGCCGGGATACCCTAAAAGGACATCCTCCCTGCAGGGACTGATTCCATAAGAAAAGATTGCAGACACCAGATACAACAGCATAAACACATCCGTTTTCTTCCACATCCGTTTCGTTGTCCGTTCTCCCCGGATCCTCTGCCACAGCACAGCCAGCACCACAAAAGCCCCCAGCACCAGCGTAGTATTCCGGAAAAACAAATATTTTGCATTTCCGATCATCACCAGCTTGTTCTGCATATACAGCGGTAAACCGGCAAAAAGAATCACCAGATACCCATAAACCAGCATACTCACGGTCTCTTTTGTATTTTGTTCCTGTTTCTTCATAGCTTACATTATCCTTCAGACTGAAAAACAAGGCACCCCTCATTAACTGAAGAGTGCCTTATATTTCCCGGTTATTTTATTTCCTTACGGTTACTTATTTGCCGTAACGCATCTGCAGGTACAGAGGACCATACCATTCAATAGCATTGTCTTCTGCCTTACCGGCAGGGATGGTTACCGTATACTCATTGCCTTCGAAGGTGTACTCCAGCTCCAGAGCTACCGTCTGCTTCTTGTACAGAGCCTGCATGATATCGTTGGGCAGAGCATTGATATTCTTGTCTCTGCTGATCTTGACAGTAGCACCGTCCTTGGCATTAGCGATCTCGCTTGCCACATTGTCACGATATCTTCCAAATGCGTTGTCAGTACCTTCTGCTGTTGCGGTATTATTAGCTTCTGCAATAGCAAAAGTGGAGAAGTGATTTACAGTAAAGGTCAAAGTGTTTGCGGAAGCATTGTAAATAGGCTTGATTTCTTCCAGTCCACCATTTACAAAGTGGAAAATCACTGCCTTATTACCATCTACACCTGCAGGAGTCTCAATGGTAACTGCTACGGGAATAGGCAGAGATTCAACTGAATAAGTACCAGCCTTCAGGCTGATTTCTACATATACGGGAGTAGAAGTTACTGCGTATGTAGAAGAAGTAATCTCAGGTGTAGCCGCCGGTGCTTCTACACTCAGTGTTGTGTCAGGAGCAACAAATGCTGCACCAACAATGCCTACAGCCTTTACAGCGCCGGAGTTAGCAAGAGTAGTATCCTTAATTCCCTTTGCCTTTTTGTATGCTGCTTCGATGGCTGCAACATCATTAACAGTATCCTGTCCTGCATTCATTGCTTCCTTCAGATCCTGAGAACCGATCTTTATCAAAGCAACTGCCGCATTATCTGCAGATGCCGCATCAGTAATCTTGGATGCATCAATAGCATCTACCGCATTCTTTACCTCTTCTACCGGTTTGGTGCTCGGTGCAGGGGTCGGTGTAACCACCGTATTATTCTCACTTGCTACAGATACGGTAGACAGTGCACTGCTGCCGTAAGGAATTGCAAATACTGCGAATGCAATGGCTGCGGCAATGATTAATTTCTTTTTCATTATCTCATTCCTCCTAAGTATAATGTTATGGATTTTATTTTTACCGTTATTTAGTTTACCCCCCCCGCTATATTGTCAACCCTATTTCTTCCTATTTTTTCCTTTTTTTCTCATTTTCCATGTGCAAAAAAAGCATGCCCTTCCGCCCCCCTAAAAACGGGCATCACAGACATGCTTTTTCTGCTTTTTATTCATTTTTCTTATTGGAGTGCTCTTTCAGTTCTTCCAGAGCTTCCTTGAACTTCTCAGAACTCATGGTCGGATTGGAACGGATCATGTCACGCTGGAAGAAATCTCTTAAGCTGCTGACATTCTCTCTGTCTGCCACGCTTCTGGTGTACTTCTGTTTCAGCTCCAGCACTTCATTCTTCACGCTGTCCAGATACTGACCGGGAGATTTCTGGGAAGAAGTGCGGATGCTTTCCAGCTTCTGCTCAATACTGGACTTCAGATCCTCTACTCTCGTAGTAATCCCCTCCGTAAAGTCTTCCTTCTTCTGGGCCAGACTCTCGCTGAATCCCTCCTTGCGGTTCTCCAGATCCTCACTGGTCACAGCAATAATGACATCCAGCCGTTTCTGGATCCGCAGCATATCTTCTTTTGCCTTCTCCATCTTCTCCAGTACATCCCGCAGATCCAGGGCTGCCTTGAAGGATAATGCGAAATCCGCACCGATCAGCGCCGTCAGCACCAGTGTCACAGGAGTGAGGATGCTGTCCGGAATGGACAATACCAGATGTTCAATGGGCTTATGGATAAACTCCGTCATCAGGATCGTCAGACCACCCCATGCCAGCGAGGACCCCAGGCAGATATGTCCCTGGAAATTGAATTTATTCTTGGAATAGTCCCAATATCTGACTTTAAATAACGCCTCCATGGTCACGCCTGTGACATACTCCAGCACCGTAGCCCCAATACATCCGGCGATGTAGACCATCACCAGATTATCCTGGAACGGCATGGACACCACTAACATCATGATGGCGCCGCTGCCGTACAGCGGCAGAAACGGTCCGCGGCAGAAACCACGGTTGACCAGCTTCCTGCTTTTCAGGGATACATAGGTGGATTCAAAGCACCAGCCGAAAAAGCAGTAAAAATAAAAGAAAAATAACCATTGGATCGCAGTATAATGATACACTGTTTAACCTCCTTCACGTCTTCGTTTTTTCCTTACGAGCAAGGTAGCTGTCATCTCATGACCGAACCGCTACGGATATACCTCAGCCTCCATGGCAAGCTTCCCCTTCCTCGTGGCATGGGGTTCTCCACTTATGCGGAATTTACCGTAACCTCTGGCATTTACCACATCCCCCGTCTCCAGGGGCTTGGAATTATTTTCACACAGCCTGCCGTTCACATATACCTTTCCCGCCCGGAACAGCTCCAGGCAGTCACTTCTGGATTTATTATATACCTTGGAAATGACAGCATCAACACGTGGACTTGCCACCTGAATGACCTGACGCACCGGTTCTTCCTGCGGTACTTCTGCCGCCGCATCCACCACCTCACACTTCACGTGGGTGTGGCGGATCTGCTCCAGATTGTCACAGATAAATTCTGCAATGGTATCCAGACAGAACAAAAATGCTTCGCCCTCTCCCGGCAGGATATCACCGATGGTGCTGCGTTCAATACCCAGGTTCATCAGTGCCCCCAGATAATCCCTGTGGGACAGCTTGTCTGCAAATTTCGCGGATAGAGGTCTGATCCGGATACAGCAGATAGGAAAGGGCTGTTCATAGCCCAGCTCCGCCTCACTGCCGAAGCGAAGGAGCTTCCGCTCTGCCTCTTCCCTGCCGCCGTATAAGGTGATCCCTGCAAACTTCACTTCCCGTTCCACCTGCCACAGGGCATCCTGCTCCGCCAGTCCTAAGAATCCGGTAAATGTGTACTGGTTCTGGTTGTAGGATTTATCTGCCAGTTCACGGATCCGGTTTTTCAGCTGTTGTATTTCTTTTTCATTTTCCACGGACATTCCCGTACATCCTTCCTGCTGTTCTCACTTTGCTTTTGCAAATATTACACTGTACACATTATCCCAGTGCCACATCCAACATCATCATCAACGCAAAACCAATCGCAAAGGCAATGGTTCCCAGGTTGGAATGCTCTCCCTCACTGGCTTCCGGAATCAGTTCCTCCACGACCACATAGATCATGGCTCCGGCTGCAAAAGCCAGCATATAAGGTAAAATAGTTGTCACAATGCTTGCCAGTGCAATGGCCAGGATTGCTCCCACCGGTTCCACTGCTCCCGACAATACGCCTAAAGCAAAGGACTTTCCTCTCTTATTTCCTTCACTCCGAAGAGGCAGGGAAATAATGGCTCCCTCCGGGAAATTCTGAATGGCGATACCGATGGCCAGCGTCAGGGCTCCCGCCATCGTAACAGTTCCGTCCCCGTTTAACACTCCGGCGAAAATAGCACCACACGCCGCACCTTCTGGAAAATTGTGAATGGTCACCGCCAGCATCAGCATGGCTGTGCGGTTCAGACTGCTCTTATGGCCTTCCGGTGCATCGCTTCCCACATGCAGATGGGGTACCATGCTATCGATGAACAACAAAAAAACAATACCGATCAGGAATCCGATCACTGCGGGAAGAAATGCAAGCTTCCCCATCTCTTCGCACATATCCATGGCCGGTATCAGCAAAGACCACACCGAAGCTGCCACCATGACACCGGCAGCGAATCCGGTAAATATTCTCTGAATATTGCCGCCAATCTGTTTTTTCAGGAAAAACACACAGGCTGCCCCTGCAGTCGTTCCCAGAAACGGAATCAGAAGACCGGCTACAATGCTTAAATCCATGAAACACTCTCCTTTCTTTCATTATTCTATGTAACTCGCAGCAAGATGGTATCTTGTCTGCCTTTTCAAATCATTTTTACTAAAATCCCGCCAGATCGTTGCCCAGGACGGCATACATCAGGAAATTCACACCACACACCAGATGGTAGCAGAATACCGCAATCTCGCCCACGACGAAGATCACCTTCCAGCTCTTCCACCACTCCCTGATATTCCGCACCATAACGATCAACGTCATCAGGAAGACAAAGAACATACCGTGCATATAGCCCCAGGAAAAGTTGGCATGCATCATGCGGAATCCTTTTTCATAGAAGATCAGGAACATTACTGTACCCATAAGATAATTCAGCCATGCAAACCAGTAATATCTGTTGGACTTTATATTTTTGAAATCAAATACCAGATTCAGGAAAAGTACGCCGATGGGCAATGCCATTCCCATGATAATACTTAAAGGAATGCTTTTGCAATAATTGCTCCATACTTTGGCAAAGCCGATGGCGATGCCTGTCTCCTCTCCCATGGCATTCGTCCCGGTGAAAATTCCGGAAAACTGGTACAGCAGGGCAATTCCCGTGGGGATCATGGTCACACACAGACAGAAGGCATTGCGAAAACTTTTTCCTCTGCTTACGATCAGCTGGATCAGGAGGATCAGACCGATCAGAGGCACCACTACCATCGTATAGCTTGGTTTGGTCATGGTGGTCAGCAGAAGGCTGACTGCGAAGAGAACGCAGTTCTTCCACTGAAAATCCTTCTGATATTCCGACAGCACCTTCACCGTCTCAAAAAAGCAGATAATCGCAAAAGGTCTGGTGGCCAGATAAGTGGCATTCCAGAAAGGATTCGGCGTATAAATCCCCATACAGCGATACGCATAATCAAAGCCGAAAAAAGCTGTATTCTTGGGAGAATACAGGTTAGAAAGCAAAAATAGCGAAAAGACAAGCAGGGTCACAAGAATGTCCGTCATAGCCTGTCTTCCCTGAGTTAAGTCATCATAATGACTTACTTTCCGGATCTCCCGGTTCATATAATATTTTGTGATCACTACCGCTGCCAGATTGAACAGCGCGGTGGTGATGGCCATGGCCGCTTTCGCTCCGATCAGCCAGGCGGAAAGTCTGGCTGTCCAGAACAGGATCGGATAGGGAAACTCATAATTTCCCGCAATACCTGCCACCTTATTCACATAGTCCGGCATATCCGACTGAAAGCCCGGCACCTGATAGCACTCCATCCAAAACAGATATAACATAACCCCGGTATACAAAAACAGCAGGAAAAGAAATGTCACTTTTCCTGCCATTGTCTCCCGCAGGCCGCTCTTTATGGGATTCTTTTTCATAGAGCCGATCCTTTCTAGTTGAAACTGATCACGGGATCTTTGGGAGCCTTTGCCTTCTCCACACTGATGGCATGGAGTACAGGGCCCTCTCCCTTATAGTCTGCGAAGTATTCTCTGGCAACCTTCGC
The DNA here is from genome assembly GCF_003480225.1 of Clostridium sp. AM34-9AC. Classification (NCBI taxonomy): domain Bacteria; kingdom Bacillati; phylum Bacillota; class Clostridia; order Eubacteriales; family Clostridiaceae; genus Clostridium; species Clostridium sp. AM34-9AC. Next base: position 31,040 of record NZ_QUIU01000032.1, on the reverse strand, counting down.
TGTCACTTTGACCCATTCCTTCTGCTTCAGGTCTTTCGTGCCTGCAAACTCACAGGCATAGCCCAGAAATGCCATATCTTCCGCACAGCAGGTCATTGCCATGCGTCCCGGTACGAAATAGCCGTCGGGATATTCCTCGGGCTTCAGTACCATGGCCAGAAACTGGATATTTTTGCCTTCATAGCGCTCCAGATGATCCATGGAATCCAGATACCAGATGCCATAGCCCTGGTTGTCCAGTACAATAGGATCCTGATTCAGATCGTAGGGCAGATCCTCCTCGAAGATCTCATCGATCTCACCGTTGGAATCCTCGAAGATCACATCTGCGGAAGGATTCACCGCTTTGATGTTGCGCTTGTATACATTCAGATCCTTGATACCGTCGCAACGGTTGAAAATGATCATCTCGGACTTACGGATCATCTCCGCCAGCAGAGATTTCATATTTGTGTAGTACATAGGGAAGGTGGAGCCGTCAATGGTCGTGATCTGCTGCTCTACTTTCCAGTACCAGGGAAGCGTCATGTTCTTACAATTCCACATACCGTTATACTCGATGATGATACGGGCGGGCTTGTACTGCTTCTCCAGCTCGATCAGATGATTCGGAGTAAACTCCTCTTCCTCTTCGATCAATACGACATCCGTATGACTCTTTTTTAATAAAGCGGGATCGTATTCATTCTCGCCCTCTTCACAGAGGATGAGCAGTGTCTTTCCTTTGATCTGGAAATACGGCTGTCCCAGTGTAAATGTGATAAATTCTGTCTTACCGCTCTCCAGAAAACCATTTATGATATAGACTGGTTTCGTCATAATTCATACCTTTCTCTTTCTTATCCTGCTGCCTGTAAAATCCGTTCCGGCAATTTATTTACGGAACAGTTCTGCCAGCTTGTCCTCGTCCAGTTTGGAACCGATGACACAGATCTTACCGGTAACTTCCGGCTTACCGCTTCTGATGTCATGCTCTTCGGGAACATAATCATAATATACCCAGGTTCCGTCGGGAGCGGGTACCATACCCTTGGCACGCAGGATTGCACCGTACTCTCCGCTGTCCAGCGCAGTAAGGATCTTCTCGATGTCCTCTGCGCTGTAGGTGTTGGGTGTCTCGATACCCCAACTGGTGAATACTTCGTCTGCGTGATGGTGATGATGGTGGTGGTCATGATCATGATCGTGGCAGCCGCAGGTGCAGTTCTCGTCATGCTCATGATGATGCTCATGGTCATGGTCTTCATCATGGTCATGATGATGCTCATGCTCGTCTTCATCATCGTCGTCATCGTGGTGATGTCCACAGCAGCACTCATGGTCGTGGTCATCCTCGTCATGGTCGTGATGGTGATGATGCTCGTGGTCACAGCACTCATCCTCATCGTGATCGTCATGGATATGCTCCAGCATTTCCTTCATCATATCTTCCAGCTTGTCAGCGCCTTCGATGGTCTTCAGTACTTCCCTGCCATCCAGCTGATCAAGAGGAGTGGTGATAATGGTAGCCTTGTCGTTATGCTCACGGATCATCTCCACGCAGGCATTCAGCTTTGCCTGATCCACTTTGTCGGTTCTGCTTAAGATAATGGTTCCGGCGTACTCGATCTGGTTGCTGAAGAATTCGCCGAAGTTCTTCATATACATCTTGCACTTGGATGCATCTACTACTGCTACCGCACTGTTGATCTCCACATCCAGATCTCCTGCCACGTTCTCCACAGCCTTCAGGACATCGGACAGCTTGCCGACACCGGAGGGCTCGATCAGAATACGCTCGGGAGCATAAGTGCTGATAACTTCCTTCAGGGAAGTACCGAAATCACCTACCAGAGAGCAGCAGATACAGCCGGAGTTCATCTCTTTGATCTCGATACCGGCCTCTTTTAAGAAACCGCCGTCGATACCGATCTCACCAAACTCATTCTCGATCAGAACGGTCTTGCTGCCGTCCAGAGCTTCTTTTAACAGCTTCTTGATCAGGGTGGTCTTACCGGCACCCAGGAATCCGGATACTACATCTATTTTCGTCATTGTTTTTTCCTCCAATCTGAGTCTAAGACCCATCCTTTTTATTTTCTATCATATTTACAGTATTGTCAATAAAACGATTATTAAATTTTTATCAACTAAGCCATAATGTTCGTCAGACACTGTGCGGATGCTCGCATACGCAACTGTGCTACGGTTTCTCCGTCTCGATCATGCTGTAAGGCACCACGGCCACTTTTCCCTCTTCATCACCGCCACACAGGATTCCTACGAACACACCGTCCTCCGTAAAGGCTCCGCCTCCTGACATTCCGGGAGCGATCAGTCCCTGCAGCAGAAGCATATACTGGTCAAAATCCTCCACATAGATCCAGGGATCCACCACGAAAGCATAGACCGGCAGCCCACTCTCCCCTCCGTACATCCATACATCGTCATATTCCTTCAGTGCATCGAATACTTCCCGATCCGTCTGCACCGGCAGACAGACCTTCCATGCTTCCTCTGACAGTTCCGCCTTGTCCACCCACAGGAAAGCCAGATCGCAGCTGTCCACTGTCTCCACGCCGGTGGCAGCCACCTGTGTTCCGTCCGGAAATGTCACCCGGGCCTCTCCGGTATCGTCCGCCAGTACGTGCCCTGCCGTTGCGATCAGAATCCTGTTTTCCTCTTCATCATAGATCACACCGCTGCCCTGCCGCTCTCCCGTCTGAATTCCCACCAGGGATTTCATTACCTTAAAATCATTCTCCGTCAGTTTCTGCTCTGTATGCACCGGCAGTTCCACAAATTCCATTCCTGCGTCAGCCTGTCCCATGCCACTGTTTTCTTCCGAAACCTTCTGGCCTGCGGTCTCCGTGGAGACATTTTCCTCACTCCCACCGTTTTCCCCGCAGCCGGCGAAAAGTAACAGGCAGCTCAGTATCACAGCGATCCCTTTTATCCACATTCTCTCTTTTTTCTCCATGACTTCTCCATAGTTTCTCCGCGAAACATGCTCTGCATTTCAGTCGCTTATAACAGAAAACGGACCGCATCCGCAGTCCGCATTTTTCTCAAAAGGTGTAAGCAAAAAATAAGCCGAGTTCTGTATATGACGATCATCTATCTAGTACGACTGTCACCAGCCGCATCAAGCGACCTACCTGAAAGCAGACCGGGCCGGTCTATAGCTCTCTGTTTGGTCTTGCTTCGGATGGGGTTTACATGGCTCCGTCTGTTACCAGCCGGACGGTAGTCTCTTACACTGCCTTTCCACCCTTACCGGCCAAAAGCCGGCGGTATATCTCTGTTGCACTAGCCTTGGAGTCACCTCCACCAGACGTTATCTGGCATCCTGCCCTGTGAAGCCCGGACTTTCCTCACCTGCATAAAGCAGCCGCGATCATCTATCTTACTTACACCTGTTCGATTATATCTTTTTCTTCCGGAAAAAGCAATATTTTTCTGCCAGACGTATGATTTCCCCATATCCCAGCGCTGCCAGCGGGAACATCATCATGTAATAGGCATACATATACCTGGCCTTTGCTTCCCAGAAAATACTGAACAAAAAGCCCCCGATCACAGCCACTGCCAACAGATGCTGTGTGATCTCACTGTCTTTTCGGACACAGAAGATAAAGTAAAACAGACACCCCAGATAGATAATGAACTGTAAACGATCTGCCATCCTCACCACACTGTCAAACAGATCTCCACTCAGCCGGTCTTCCAGTGCCGCCAGTTTCTCATGGTACACATCCCCGTGGTTAAAGTTGAAATACAGTGACTGATAGGTCGGGACATTCCACTGGGACAGAAGTTTTCCCTGATAAAAACCTCTCAGATACCCCGGCTGTGCTTTCATGGCCTGCATGCGCTCCTGCATCATCTCCCGGTAGATCTGATCGCTCTGCTCTGTATTACAGTCCGTTGCATAATATTGTGCCCAGCAATCGCTGTAATACCAGCCGTACCGGCCACCGATCTCTTCCATTCCCAGATACAGGTAAGCCGATGTGGGCAATCCCCGGGAATGCTCCATTCCGGATCTCATCTCATACATTTTATAGATTCCCTGATAGCACAAGAGTGGCAGTGCCAACGCCAGCACCAGTGAAATCAACAGGCGTCTGTCCCATTTTGAGAATATCCGTACCGCGCCGACCATGCAATATGCCACCACCAGGACCAGTGTGTTCTTACGCAGCAGAGTTCCCAGTGTAAGAGCTGTCACAATGCCCACCAGTGATCCCGTTTTTCCATATTTGATATATCGGACCAGCATCCATGCGGAAAACAGGGAACAGAATACCCAGGGAATCTCTCCGTAGACCCAGCTGGTATAAAAGACAGATGCCATACAGCTGCCCGCAAGCAGTGTCCCCATGGCCACCACCGCAAGTCTGCCGGAAACTTCCTTCAGAATGCCGTAAATGCAATAGATACCCGCCACGTTCAGAAGTACGAACACTATCTGGATCACATGATAATCCGCCTCTCCAAGAATCCGGAACAGCATCTCTTCCATGGCCGCCGGTCCCAGCTGATGAGCATACAGACCGCAATAATGATCCGGAGCCAGCGTCCCATAGTCACCCTGTATAAAATCTATGGCCGCACCAATAACCGATGCCTGATCTGCACTCGGCACTCTGTCTGCCGCCAGAACCCAGCACAATCCTGCGATTCCCTGCCAAAGCATGCCGAGCGTTACGGCAATTCTTTTGCACCAGATGACGATTTTGTCACCGGCCTTTTTTTCCACTGCCGTCAGAGCTGCATACAATAGCAATATCAGCGCTGCTGCCGCCAGATTCCGTATTACAGAATCCGGAATCTCCACCAGATCTTCATGACCTGCCACCGGAAGCATATACTGCAGGGTACGCATGGCATACCATACAAGGAACAGAAGGATCAGGCTGCCCACGATCCGGATCACCCAGTTTGCTGTCTGCTTTACTATCGATTTTATCTTTGGTAAACGACTCTCCACAGGTATTCTCCTTTTCTTACTGTAGAGTAAACTATTCAGCACCACATTCGCAAAATCGCATCTGACGATGCTTACTTTTTGCTCATGTGGTTACTTCGTCGCATCAATTCTGCCGCACAGTCTTACGAATGCGAGCATTCGACGCCTGTCAGCAGAATTGCGCTACTCTGAATAGTTTACACGTTGAAGCAGCTTCCACCCACAAATTCCCTGCACAGAGAATTATTGGGAAGGCTTTCACTGGTCACACCCAGGAAATACTCCAGGAATTTTAACAGTCTCTTGGCCTCGTAATATTCCGGTTCTCCCTTATCGATCTGGAACAATAACGGCTCTGCGAACTGCTTTAACACTGCCAGTTCATAGATCAGGACGGAATTAAACATGGCATCCGCATCCTCCTGGAACGGGAAAATATTCTGTTCCTCACCCCGCCGTACAGAAGCCCACATATCGATGGTGCGTCTCGCATCCGCACCTCTGGTCCTCGCATCTCTGACCATACGGCGGAGAAGTCTTCCGTCCGTAGTCGGGATCCGGTTATGCTCATCAATATTGATATTGGTCAATGCACTGATATAGATCTTGTATTTACTCTCCTCGGGAAGTGCATAAGATGTCTTCTCATTCAGACCGTGGATACCTTCGATCACCAGAATATCATCCGGTCCCAGTTGTTTGAAATTGCCCTTATATTCCCGCTTTCCGGTCTTGAAGTTAAAGGAAGGCAGTTCCACACGTTCACCGGCTAACAATCTGCACATGTCGTCATTGAACTGCTTTACATCAATCGCTTCCAGACATTCGAAATTGTAATCACCGTTCTCATCCCTTGGCGTGAATTCTCTGTTCACGAAATAGTCATCCAGTGCAATGGGGTGCGGTGTCTTCCCCAGGGTCTTCAACTGAATGGATAATCTGTGGGAAAAACTGGTCTTGCCGGAAGAAGAGGGGCCGGCGATCATGACAAATTTCACGCCGCCCCTATCTACGATGCTCTTGGCAATCTCGCCGATCTTACGCTCCTGCTGCGCTTCCTGTACCAGGATCAGTTCACTCAGCGACCCTCGGCAGATCTGATCATTCAGATCACCTACGGTCTCAATACCGATCTCCTTTCCCCATTCCTCAGATTCTTTCAACGTCCGGAATAACAGCTTTCTCTCTTGAAACGGCTTAACATGTGTAGGATCTTTTTTATCCGGCAGCAGCAGCATAAATCCATCTTCATACGCTATGACATCGAACCACTTTACATAGCCGGCATTGGGCAGCATATAGCCGTAATAATAATCGTAATAACCGTCCATTTCATAAATATTTACGAAAGAGCCTCTGCGGTAACGGAACAGCTTTTCCTTATCCTGCATCCCCTCTTTCCGAAACAGTTCCATGGCATTATCCAGGGAATAGGATCTCTTCAGAAAAGGTGTCTTTGCCTCCACCAGCTCCCGCATCCGGTTACGGATCTTTGCAGCATTTTCTTCCGTTGCATTGATCTTCCCTTTTGGAGAGATGTAGGAGCCATTGCCGATGGCAAATTCCACACGACAGCTCTGGGCCGCCTCTCTGCCGTAGACATCAAATACCGCTTTCAAAAACAGCATTGTGGCAGAACGCACATAAGTCTTGTTTCCCACATCATCCTTCAAGGTAAAAAAGGTAACCTCGCAATCCCTTGTCAGTTTCTTGAACAATTCTCTGATCTTGCCGTCTCTGGCTGCCAGTGCGATCAGATTCTCATACTCCTGCTGATAATCGTTGGCCACATCCTCGTAAGTGGCTCCCTGAGGATATTGTCTCTCTTCCCCGTTTATCTTCACTGTGATCATTTTTCTCACCCTGTCCTTCTGTAATCTGCTTTTACAGGTCTTATTTTTCAAACGCAATCCGGTTCCTTGCCATTATCATACCAATCCAGTGCACGGGTAATCAGGGTGATCTCGTCTGCGATCTCCTGTCTGCGGCATATGGTTCTGGGATTGTCCGCATCTGCCTTTTGCTCCATGCGTCCCACGATCTGCCTTCGCTCGGTCAGCATCCATTCCAGATACTCCCGAAGTATCCGGTCTCTGCGGGATAAAAGCAGCGGGCCGAACTTTTCCGCCAGTCCGGGATCCAGACCTTCCGTCTTCCAGGAGTCCCCGACCTTCTGCCGTACCGCATCGTCCGTCATCGCACCCAGCCAGCGCACCTTCATCATAAAATAATATTTTCCTTCTTCGTAGATGATATTCTCATCCAGCAGAAGATATCCCTCATCCATCAGGAATGTCCGAAAATGCGGGATCTCCGACTGTGGCTGCAGGATCAGCTCTGCAAATCCCTGTGCCTGTTCTCTTCCTTCGGTAAGAATCTTCTCCATGAGAGGTCCGCCCATGCCGGCACAGATCATCCCGTTCGCCTCTCCGGTCTTCAGGCCGTGCAGACCGTCGGAAAGTCTGGTCTCTATCCTGTCCTGCAGACCATATTCCCGGATATGCTCTCTGGCACGCTCCAGGGGCCCTGACCGCACATCCATGGCGATCACCCGTGGGGAGAGCCCCCTCTGCACGAGATAGACCGATACAAAACCATGGTCACACCCCACATCTGTTATCACAGTGCCGGGAGTGACCATGTCTGTTAAAGCCTGCATTCGATTGGATAATATAACTTCCGCCATTAATCCAGATAATCCTTCAGCTTGCGGCTGCGGCTGGGATGACGCAGTTTGCGCAATGCCTTTGCTTCGATCTGACGGATACGTTCACGGGTAACGTTGAATTCCTTACCTACTTCCTCCAGAGTACGGGCCCGTCCGTCATCCAGACCGAAACGGAGTCTCAGTACTTTCTGTTCTCTCTCTGTCAGAGTACCCAGCACTTCCACCAGCTGTTCCTTCAGCAGGGTAAATGCTGCAGCATCGGAAGGAACCGGTACATTATCATCCTGAATGAAGTCGCCTAAATGGCTGTCTTCCTCTTCGCCGATAGGAGTCTCCAGGGATACGGGCTCCTGGCTGATCTTTAAGATCTCACGCACTCTGTCTACCGGCATGTTCATCTCTTCCGCGATCTCTTCGGGGGTCGGTTCTCTTCCCAGCTCCTGCAGCAGCTGTCTGCTCACGCGGATCAGTTTGTTGATGGTCTCTACCATATGCACCGGGATACGGATGGTTCTCGCCTGATCGGCGATTGCTCTGGTGATGGCCTGACGGATCCACCAGGTCGCATAGGTGGAGAACTTATATCCTTTACGATAATCGAATTTCTCTACAGCTTTGATCAGACCCAGGTTACCTTCCTGGATCAGGTCTAAGAACAGCATTCCACGGCCTACATATCTCTTGGCAATGCTGACTACCAGACGTAAGTTGGCCTCTGCCAGACGCTTTTTCGCTTCCTGGTCGCCCTCTTCCATTCTCTGGGCCAGTTCGATCTCTTCCTCAGCACTTAACAGGGGCACCTTGCCGATCTCCTTTAAGTACATACGGACAGGATCCTCAATGCTGACGCCTTCCGGTACGGACAGGTCGATGTTCTCCACATCCACTTCGTCCTCATCGGTCAGAATGATCTCTTCGTCATCCACATCATCGTCATCGGTAATACGCAGCACATCTACGTTGTTCTGGTCCAGATACTCCAGAACCTTCTCCATCTGTTCCTCTTCCAGAGGCATGTCCGCAAAGAAGTCACTGATTTCCTGATACTCCAGCACATTCTTTTTCTTTTTCGCCATATTCAGGAGCTCTTTTATCTTCTCCGCAAATTTTGCCTGTGTGTTTTCATCCATTTTCGTGGTTCCATCCTTTCATTGCCATTATTTATAGCCATATTTCGTATTTTTTATAACTGTCCCGAGCCGCAAACCCTATTATTCCAGAGAAATGCGGGCTCTTTGTAATTCTTCCAGTGCTTTTTTGCCTTCCACCGCTTTTTTGACCGCGTTGACATCCGTACCCAGCTGCGCCATATAGTACTGGTAGCTGTTGCGTTTGACTGACACCAGAATGTCATGGAAAGCTCTTTCTCTCTCCTGCTTCGTGGACAATTCGGGGAGCGTTGTATGGAACAGCTCCGCTGCCTGCCTCTGCTCCTCTTCATCCTCAAACATGCTGATGATCCCCGCCGGCTGAAACTGTCCGTTGTCCAGCTCTGCGAACATCTTCTCCGCCACCTTGCGATACAATTCCTCCGTGAAATCCTCCAGAGAAATGTACTTACGTACAATCGTATACAGAGAAGGATCATCTCCGATCCAGGTGATCAGCAGTCTCTGGGACTTCCGTCCGCTCTCCGAAGGATCGCTCTTGTTCTGCACTCCGCTGCGGGGACGGGGAATCGGTCTGGCGATTCCCGTCTGGGAAGCATATCCTATGACCATTTTGCGCAGATCATCGGGACGGATCATATATTTTTCGGCAATGGCCTGCAAATAATTCTCCCGCTCCAGATCTTCCGAAAATTCGCACAGTTTCTGTGCGATCTCCCGGTGGAACTTCGTCCGCTGTTCCGGATCACTCTGATCGTATTGTTCACTCAGGATACGGATCTCGAAGTAGAAACTGTTCTCCGCCTGATCGATTCTCTCCTGAAAAGCCTCTTTCCCCAGATTCTTGATAAATTCATCCGGGTCCTTATAAGGACGCATATTGATGACTTTACCGGTAAGCCCGGCCTCCCTGAGAATACCGATGCCCCGTAGTGCCGCCTTGGTTCCGGCACCGTCGCTGTCGTAGGCCAGCAGGATGTTTTCCGCATAACGGTGTAAAAGGTTAGCCTGTTCCACCGTAAATGCCGTTCCCAGGGATGCCACCGCCTGGGTAAATCCCGCCTGATGCATGGCTATGACATCCATGTAGCCCTCGCACAGGATAATATTGCCCGTCCGGGCAGTCCTTGCGAAATTCAGTCCATAAAGATTCCTTCTCTTATCGAAGATCATGGTCTCCGGTGAATTCAGGTATTTCGGTTCCCCGTCTCCCATGACTCTGCCGCCGAAGCCGATGACCCGGTGGTTGATATCCTGTATGGGGAACATGACACGATTCCAGAACTGGCTTCGCAGTCCCCGCTGTTCAGAAAACATTGCCAGTCCGGAGTCTTTGATCTCTTCGTCCGTAAAGCCCTTTTTCCGCAGGTACTGTACCACCTGCTCGCCGTTTTTCCCGGCATAACCCAGTCCGAAATGATGCATGGTCTCATCGGTCAGCTTCCGCCCCGTCAGATACCGCATTCCCACTTCGCCGCGGGGATCCCGCAGCATATAATAAAAATATTTTGCCGCTTCCTTATTGACTTCCAGCAGCCGCATACGTTTGCCGGCTTTTTTCTTCTGTTCCGGTGTCTCCTCCACTTCGGGAAGCTTTACCCCGGCGCGGTCCGCCAGGATCTTAATAGCCTCCGGGAAGGTATCGTTTTCATATTTCATAAGAAACGTATATACATTTCCGCTGGCATGGCATCCGAAGCAATAATACATCTGTTTGTTCGAAGACACCGAAAAGGAAGGTGTTTTTTCGTTATGAAAAGGACAGCAGCCCCAATAGTTGCTTCCCTTTTTTTTCAATGAGACATAGCCCGATATCACATCCACGATGTCATTTCTGGCTCTGACTTCTTCTACCAGTTCTTCGGGATAATACACGTTTTTTAACTCCTATTTTATCTTGTACCTATCTCTGCCAGGATTTCGGTATGTAAATATCCTCGTATACCGCTATGGCAAACCGATCCGTCATCGCTCCCACATAGTCGCAGACGACCTTCTCTCTCGGTTCTCCCACGGAAAGAAGATTGAGATATTCTTCCGGCAGATCATCCAGATGCTTCAGGAAATGCTGGTACAATGTCTCCATCAGCATCTCTGCTTTCCCCTCTTCGCTCTTCGCTACCGGGTTCTTGTAAACTCTCTCAAACATGAACTGTCGTATCTTCGTCATGGCTTCCGCCACCGGCTCCGACATCAGGATGTCTCCCTTGTCCATGCTGTTGGTCACGATGTCATGAATGAAATGATCCAGTCTCTCGGTGGGACTGCTGCCGATCACCTCACAGATGTCCTTCGGCACATCCGCTTCCGTGAGGATTCCTCCGCGGATGGCGTCATCCATATCGTGATGAATATAGGCAATTTTATCGGAAAGTCTGACGATCTTGCCCTCCAGGGTGTGGGGCTTTCCAATGGTCTGGTGGTTTCTTATACCGTCTCGCACCTCGTAGGTCAGATTCAGCCCCTTGCCATCCTTCTCCAGAATGTCCACGGTGCGGACGCTCTGTTCGGCATGTTCGAAGCCAAAAGGGCATACTCTGTTCAGCGCACGCTCTCCGGCATGTCCGAAAGGCGTGTGTCCCAGATCGTGTCCCAGCGCAATGGCTTCCACCAGATCCTCGTTCAGCTTTAATGCCTTGGCTATGGTTCTGGCCGTCTGGGATACCTCCAGCGTATGTGTCAGTCTGGTACGGTAATGGTCACCCTCAGGTGTCAGAAATACCTGGGTCTTATCCTTTAGCCTTCGAAAGGCCTTGCAATGGATAATACGGTCTCTGTCTCTCTGAAACACCGGCCGGATATCACATTGTTCTTCCGGTCGCAGACGTCCTTTGGAGTTCACACTCAAGGATGCGTACGGACTTAAATAATCCTTTTCCCACTGTTCCAAGTTTTCTCTGATCGTCATAGTTCCTCCTGCCCCTACTTCTAATATTCTGTGCCTGTCTTAAAAATCCTTTTCTTTCTTTTGAAAAAAATAGTCATTTTTTCTGATTTAAATTATCTGCACACAGAATAGATGAATTCCGCATTCTTATCCATGGCCTCACTGGCCTTTTTGAAGGGTGACATCTGAAAAACATGCCACATTCCGGGGAATCGGTCGATATGGGCAGCGACCCCGGCTTTGATCAGATTTTTATATAGCCGCAGAGAATCGTCCAACAGGATTTCATTCTCTCCCACCTGAATATAGACGGGCGGGAAACCATGAAAGTCTCCAAACAGCGGAGAAATATAAGGATCCGTCAGGTCTCTGTCCGGGGCATAGGCCCTGGTCATACGGTCGATGTACTCTTTATCCAGTACCGGATCCAGTTCCGCCTTGGTCTGGAAAGTCTTGCCCTCGCCGGTAAGATCCGTCCAGGGAGACATCAGCACGATTCCTCTGGGAAGCAAGCGCTCCTGCTCTTTTAATTTCAACACCAGTGAAAGTGCCAGATTACCTCCGGCCGAATCTCCGGTAATGATCACATCTCTTGCTCCGTAGCCCAAAAGCATCAGATAGTTCCAGGCTTTCATGGCATCCTCCGCAGCTGCCGGATACGGATGCTCCGGTGCCAGTCTGTAATCAAAGCACAGCACATCCATGGAAGTACCCGCCGCCAGCTTCGATGTCAGGGTTCTGGCATAGATACTGCTGCCGGTGGAATATCCGCCACCGTGGCAATGCAGGATCACATACTTTTTCATATGAGCCCGGTTCACACTGACCCACTCCGCATCCATGCCATCGATGTCCACGGGACGGTACTGGATCTCTTTACTGTTGCCAAGCAGCTCGCCGATGTGATCCTGGGATTGTCTGTGCTTCTCCAGATCCGGATTCTCCACAAGTCCATGGGCCCTGCGAATGAGCTGCATCAGATTCTGGTTGTTCCTCTCACTGTTTTTTCCTACCAGTGTCATAAGTTCCTCCTGTTCACCAAGTTTTCTCGTAACTATTCAGCGCCTCATTCGCAAAATCGCATCTCCGATGCTTTCCCGAACAACAAGTTCACTTGTTGTTTGCTCATCTGAGGCTGCTTCGCCAAAGAAATATTGTCCAGCCGTCTTACGAATGCGAGCATTCGACGAGGCTTTGCCAATATTTCATGGCTCTGAATAGTGATCAAAAGTGCAATCTTCTGCGCACTGCATTGCGCAGTCTCCTCCGGGATAAAAGGGTGGCGATGGTGATATCGACGATCACGCAGATCGTCAGCACGATAGCCGACCATCCCAGTGCGATCTCCTGTCTCAGAAACCGGTCGATCAGAAGTTCCAGTCCCACGCACAAAACAGCGATTCCCGAGATCAGGTACAGGGCCCCTGTCAGGAAGGACATGGGGAGCTTGCGGATACAGAACATCACCGCTTCCACCACTGCCGTCACCAGCAATACGATCGGCAGTCCCAGTCCATAGAACCAGCTGTTATGTCCCGTCAGATAAGTCAGCAGATATAGATACACGATCACTGCCACTCCATCCAGAAGGATCGACACATAAATGGGCTGTCTCGTATAAATAACCACAGGGATCATAATAACCCACAATACCAGGACTACGCCGATCACCGCCAGAGACCACAGACTGCTGCGGAACACAAAAGCGTTTAACAGCCCACAGGTTACTGCCGTGGCCAGTACAATAACCGTCAACAGTACTCCCAGGTCTTTCCTTTTTACCACTTCCACCTGTCCCTTTTCCCTCGGGAACGGGGAGGGCTGCTTCTCCGGTTCCGGTGCCTTGGGATTATAGACCGGTGTGTCGCACAGAGGGCACTTCGTTGCCGAAGCATCCAGTTCCACACCGCAGTTCACACAATATGACATAAGCATTTCCTTTCCAACCGGAGGATCTACCGGTTACTCTCGATCTTCACATGAATACCGTCCTGTACCAGCTTGCGGAAAAACAGTCGTTCCACATCCGTCTCCGCAATACTGCTGGCAAAATTGATGGTCAGAATATCTTCAAAGCTGGCAATGGCACAGTTGGTTCTTGTGGAGAACGGCTGTCCCATATAGATATCAAAACGTTCGATGTATGGCTTCATGGTCTCCGGCACTTTCAAAGCTCCCATGTTGGTCAGTCCCGCCGAAGAGTTTTTGTCCTGGATCTTCGTATAGAACTGGCGAACCACCAGATCCTTGATAAACAGCGGTACCACACGGATAAACGGGTTCCTCTGGGTCTCTGCGTTGGTGGTGATATCGCCCCGCAACAGCTTTTCATTCAGATAATACCGCATGTAATTGTGCACCTGGATCACGATCTCTTCAAAAGTGTATTCTCCCAGTCTTGGGTCGATCCCCGGATAGATCATGGTGATAAAATTCCGCAGAGTCTTCGATGGGAAAAAGCGCCGCAGATTCACCGGCATGGCAATCTTTACCGGACGTAATTTTAAATGCCACTCACTCTCCTGCTTCTGCATCAGTGCATAGAGCAGAACCGCATTGAGATATTCCGTAATGGTGGCATTATAGCTTTTTGCCACCTTCATGACCTCTGCCACCGACATAATACCGTCTATGATGTTCAGGGTATAAAAGGGCTCCTTGGTTCCCCGGACACGGTAAGTCTTCTCCCCCGGTCTGGGCGGGCACACCTTGGCATTGGCATATTTCATGTAGGCATCTTCCAGTTCTCCCGGATCCGGCGTCTCTAAAATATCCAGCACAAAACCGCCGTTCTCAATCTCCGTATGCCCCTTCAGGCGCAGATAAGTGGCCGTCAGAGTCTGCAATACGCACATGCCTCCGGTACCGTCTCCCAGACTGTGATGGGCCTCCAGAGCGATCCGGTTCCGGTAATAATAGATTCTTACCAGATACCGGTTATTGGCCTTGAAATACATGGGCTGACAGGGATTTTTCACGTCCTCCTGCACAAATGGGCCGGGGCGGTCATTGGGCTCCAGGTATCTCCAGAAGACACCCTTGCGGATAGCCGCCTTATACGTCGGAAAACGAGGCATTGTCAGATTCACCGCCCGCTGCAGCATCTCGGGATTGATCTCCTCCTTTAAAAGAACGGACAAACGATAAACGGAAGAAAAATCTCTTCTCTGTAAGGTCGGGTATACGATGGCCGACAGATCCAGTTTGTACCAGTCCTTGTGTACTTTCGATGCCCTGTCTGTCTTCGTTTTGTCTCTTCTATTAATTGCCACGGTTTTCACCCCTTTCCTGGTTTTGTATTATATTTTTCAGAAACGACAAAGGCGGCAACCTTTCGGTCACCGCCATGTGATGCAGAAAGAGGGACTTGAACCCTCATGGTATCACTACCACACGGACCTGAACCGGGTGCGCGTCTGCCAATTCCGCCATTTCTGCGAACAAGATATATCTTACAGTATTTAATTAAAAATGTCAACACTTTTTTCAAATTACTTTAAGTCACTTGAAAAAGTGATGCAGAAAGAGGGACTTGAACCCTCATGGTATCACTACCACACGGACCTGAACCGTGCGCGTCTGCCAATTCCGCCATTTCTGCGAACAAGATATATCTTACAGTATTTAATTAAAAATGTCAACACTTTTTTCAAATTACTTTAAGTCACTTGAAAAAGTGATGCAGAAAGAGGGACTTGAACCCTCATGGTATCACTACCACACGGACCTGAACCGTGCGCGTCTGCCAATTCCGCCATTTCTGCGAACAAGATATATCTTACAGTATTTAATTAAAAATGTCAACACTTTTTTCAAATTACTTTAAGTCACTTGAAAAAGTGATGCAGAAAGAGGGACTTGAACCCTCATGGTATCACTACCACACGGACCTGAACCGTGCGCGTCTGCCAATTCCGCCATTTCTGCGAACAAATGTATATTACAACAACCGGCTCCAAATGTCAACACTATTTTTCGAATTATTTAAACTGTATGCAAAATAATTACGATTTCTGCGTTCTTCGGCCTTGTAACTATTCAGACCCCATTCGCAAAATCGCCTCTACGAGGCTTCCTTTTTGCTCATGAGGTTACTTCGCCATGTAAAACTGCTTATCTGCCTGAATGCAAGCATTCGCAGAACACAGTTTTGCATGGCTCTGAATAGTTACCAATTATTTTACATTTACATGTAGGAACTGAACAGATTGCCTGCATTGTAAGTGCCGATATATCCTGCTGTTCCGGTGTACAGACTGCTTCTGGCGGAAGCATGGTCTGCTGCAAAATTGATCATGGAACTCTGTGCGGATACACGATAACCATAGGAACCGTTCCCCTGGAACAGGTTCTTCACAGTATTCATATCGGCTTTCATAAAGGTATCCTTGTCCAGAGACAGGGTGCCGTCATTTTTCATAGTGATACCGATCTTCGCCAGCTGCTTACTGTTGGCAATGGTGGTATTCCCCAGCGATTCCGTGCGGTTGTTCACTGTGGTATCGCTCACATCATCCACAGCAGCCATCACGCTGTTGTAATTCTTCACAAAGCTGTTCACCGCATTGTAGATGGCACTGGTATCATAGCCCTTGGTCGTGGTCTCTATACCATTCTCATCCTTGGTGGTGATATCCTTTTGTGCGAACAGATCATTTTTACCGGCAGCCAGTAATGTATCTGCGGATTCCTTCAAAGCATCAGTGGCGGTCTCTACCTTGGCCAGTGCTTTCTTCGCGGTCTCCGTCGTGGTGTCTTTCTTCGTTATGTCGGAAGCTGCGGTTTTGGATGCGTTGTTCTCCTTGCCGTAATAAGCCTTCATCAGCTTGGCATAGCTGCCGTTCTTAATACTTGCATAATCTGCCAGCCAGTTGCTGCTTGCCGCATTGGATGCCGTAGAGCTCAAACCGGAAAACAGAAATGAATAATTGGTCTTTGCCTGAATATTAATACTCATCACAGTCACCTCCGTGTCAACTGTTTTGAATCGGCCTTTCAGCCATTAGTCCTTTTATATCAGTTACAGTATACTACTTATTTCAGATTTTTCCAAGGTTTGTTAACTGTTTTTTGAAAAAATCCCATTAATTGAGTATTTTTTCCAGCATGGCCACCCGGTTGAAGGGAAAGGAGAAATAATAGCCGTCCGCAAAATCCTCCGTCATGGTGATTACTTCCTTTGCAAGCTGCACACCGGCCTGCTCTCCCTCTTCTCTGGTCATGTCCGCCCGGTATCTTGCCAGTACTTCGTCCGTCACGTCGATGCCTGCCATCTCGTTCTTCATAAAGGTGGCATTTTTAAGACTCACGAAAGGCATGATCCCGCAGAGAATCCTTGCTCCGGTCTCCTCTTTGATCCGGCGCACTCTGTCCGCGCTCTCCTTCGTGGATATGGGCTGCGTCAGGAAAAATGTGGCTCCTGCCGCCATTTTCTTCTTCACTCTGCCGATCTCCACTTCAAGATTACGCCTGCCCTGATTGATGGCTCCGCCGTAGCTTACCGGTGCCTGCGTGAACTGCTCCTCGTTCATGTCCGCAAGGATCTGCATGAGACCTACGGAGTCAAAATTGAACACACTCTTTACCGTGGTACGCACCATGGAGGGGATCGGATCACCGGTGATCACAAGGAAATTGTGAATCCCATTGATATAAGCTCCTAATAACTGGGAGCGCATAGCGATGGCATTTTTATCCCGGCAACAGATATGGGGCATGACACACATACCGGTCTCCCGCGCTACTTTTTCCGCCATGAGAATAGAATCCGCTCTGGTACGTCCCGAAGGGGAATCCGGGAAAGTCAGCACATCCACTCCGCTCTTCTGTAGCAGATGTGCCGCATCCATCAGTTTTTCGTCATCGATTCCCATGGGAGGTGCCAGTTCCACGGCGATCAGCTTTCGGTTCCTGCCCTCCGCCTCTTTGGTATGATAAAAAGAACGGTCTTCCTTCGGTGCCTGCTGTTTCTCCGGTTCTGTGTCTTTTTTTGCCTGTGGGTACTGGGTCAGATCCAGCTTTCCGGCAAGCTCCGCGATATATTCCGGTGTCGTACCGCAGCAGCCGCCTGCCATATCCACTCCAAGGGCAGTCATCTGCTGCATTCTGTCCACAAAATAGTCTTTGTTATCCCCGGTGAAGAGCATACGGCCGGTGACCATCTGAGGATACCCCGCATTGGGAAGGGCTGTGAGAAGTTTTCCTTCCGGTTTTTCCAGTATCTGCAGGATCCGGTGCATATGGGACGGACCCACACCGCAGTTAAAGCCCACGGCATCGATCTCCTTTGCCTCACCCGCTCTCTGTAAAAGCTTTCTGGCACTTAATCCTGCATTGCTGTAGCCGAACTGGTTTACAGAGAATTGTACCGTAATAAATGCCTGTTCCCCGATCATTTTGATCGCAGGCAGGAGCTCTTCCATCTCGGAAAAAGTTTCAAAGACAAAAAAGTCCGCTCCCTCTTCCAGAAAAATATTACAAATTTCTTCATATTCTCTGCTTAAAGCATCTTTCTGTGCCATGGCCTCCCCTGGAATCTGGCCAATGTCCGCCGCTATGTAGATCTCTTTCGTCTCTCCGGTGGTCTCTCTCCACTCTGCCACTGCTTCCCTTGCCAGTCGAAGCCCACTGCGCAGTGTCTCTCCGATCTGTTCCCGGGGTATATCCATGCAGAAGCTGTTAGCAGCAAAGGTATTGGTTCGTAAAATCTGTGCTCCTGCTTCCAGATACTCTCTGTGGATCTCCTTTACCCGCTCCGGAGCCTCCAGATTCGCCAGCTCCGGTAGCTGCCTCGTGTCGTGTTTTCCTCCGTAATAAGTGCCGAAAGCTCCGTCAAACAGAATCTTTTTCTGTTGGATTCTTTCACGGATCTGTTCTTTGGTATGTTTTGTATTATTCATGATCATATCCTTTTCGTCTTTTCACAACTCTCCTCTGTCAAAACGAGCAGGTCTGCTTCCGCAAGCCTGCTCGTTAATCAGCTTCCGTAACTATTCAGAACCACATTCGCAAAACCGCTCTTTCAGAGCTTACTTTTTGCTCTGAATAGTTACAGCATACCATATTATTTTTCAGAAAAACAGTAGCAAATTTAATGATGACTGTAAAAAGCTAATGTAAAAGTGCCTTGCAGATTCCTACGAATTTTCTTGTATTTAAAACACCAATATCGGCGAAAAAAATACAAAAGCAGGTAATTTTGTATTATAAAAATGCTTTATTTTCGCCAAGTTGCAAATAAAAGAAATTCCGTACAAAAATTCCTGATTTCGGAACTTTTTTGTACGGAATCCAATGTTTTTATACTATTTACACCAAACTGACTTATCAGTTACTTCTTCTGTCGTGTCAGGAGCGTAACAGCTGCGCAGTGGCTCGTTGGTAAAGCCGAGGTGATATGGGGATTGGCTACAACGGGTAAATGTGTCTATATCGTCCCTTACATATATTGAATAATCTTGGAATATAACTCATTAAGACGTGGAGCACAAAAAGCCCCCCAGCTTATTGATATACGTAAAATCATCCTGATAGATTTCTATATCTACTTCGTTTAATACGGTATTCCCTGTATTTCCCTGTGCAAATTTTCTGCTTAATTTTTCAGTCTTCAGTAATACATCAGCCATCAACCGCACCCTCCCTTTCATTTAAAACTAATGCTTTTTTTCTGCTGTCCGCTTTCCCTGATGCTTCATTGCATCCAGCTTCATCTTATATGCAAATGCTTTCTCACTTGGCTTCAGATTCTCTCTATGCAGGTTAGAGTCAACCATTGCCACAACTGCCTGATCATCATCCAATTCCCTTATCACAAGCATTACCGGAACTACATATTTTTCTATCTCAGGCAATATCTGATATGAAAATCCAGGATTATCCATATTATAGGTAAAAATGAACAGACATTCATTCCTATATTTCTTCAGAAGATTAATTATATATTTGCTGACCAAACACAACTTTCTTTTCATCATACGCATAAACTGCAAAAGTTGTATTTCCCTCCTCACGATATGCATAAAAATATATATAATTATCTAGTCTTTTATACATATAATTATTTAAAGCAGCATAAGTATTCTCATAAGCGTATTCCCGAAGATTAATTGTTGTATTCTCTCTTATCTGTTCTGCACTTGCATACAGTGCGAAATTATAATATCTCATAGATTTTCTCCTAGCATTTTCTTTATTGTCTGGAGTCTTGAAGTAGAAAACAATACCGGATCAAACAAACCGTATATGAATCCAACCTCGTCTCTGGTAATTCCAAGTACCTCTGCCACTTCATCTACAGCATTTCCCGGATAATCATATTTTTTGATCACCTCAATAACATCTGCATATCTTGTAATAAAAGTCATATACAATTCAGCCGCACGAAGCTCCCGTTTGTGAATCTCAAATGCATCATAGCGGATACTTCCATGCGGAATGACATTCTCGCTGTCAATACCTCCCCAGACCTTAAGCCAATACATAGCTCCCTTTTTCGCTTCCTCCAGTGAACTGTATGAACGAATAAATTTACCTCTTGTATTAACACTATAACAGGATAATCTTCCCTGAAACGATTTTTCAAATTCTTTCATTGAACTTTTATCTTACTTTGCAGGGATTTCCAATGGTCCTCGCACATCCTCAAATCGCTGATAAAAAAGATTATACGCTTCTACTTTTGCATTCATTTCTTCCACAGGTCAATGGTCCGCCGTGAGCCCTACTGTCTAAAAGCGTGGATGCTTGCTGATTTTCCAGCTCCACCTGATACGAATTTTACAGTCAGTTATATTGATGACTGCGTAGCCGATTATCTGGCTCCCGCCTATTACGTAGTTACACCAATTGATGATTATTCCAATAACTCTATCTACATAAATGAAACAACGGATACGTCTGACATTTCTTATTTTACCACACTTGCTCACGAAGGATTCCCTGGGCATCTCTATCAGACAGTTATGACGTATCAGTCCGGCATCCAGCCGGTACGCTCACTGCTCAATTATTCCGGTTATGTTGAAGGCTGGGCTACTTATGCCGAGCTGCATTCTTACCATTATGCCACTCTGAATGAAGATGTAGCGACTTTAATGGAATTAAATCAGGATGCCACCTTAAGTCTCTATGCATCCACCGACATTGGTATCCATTACAAAGAGTGGACGATTGAAGACACCAGAGAATTCTGGAATAATTACGGGATCAACAATGATGAAGCAATCGAAAATATTTTTGAGCTTATTGTAGAAGAACCAACTCATTATCTGAAGTATTATATTGGTTTTCTGGAATTTGAAGAATTAAAAACAGAAACAAAGCTTCTCAATATTAATAATTATAATGACAAATCCTTCCACCAGGCAGTGCTCTCCATCGGACCTGCACCATTTGATCTGATTGAAAAATATCTGCCGGCTTATTACACATATATAGAGTAGGATTTTGGTTGAAATAGCAAGAACCGGGTGCTTTTTAAGTCACCCGGTTCTTGCTATCGTCTTTATAAAATTCTCTTTCAGGAATTTAAACTTAGCACTTTGAAAAATACTCGCACATATCCTGACACGCTTCCTGCGACTCTTCCCAATCAGGATCTAATACATTAAATACATGGCCTAATACATGTTCTCTTCCGACATACTCTTTGTATACGTGTGAAACCCCTGCATCAACAAAAATCTTATGAAGCCTGCAGTCTTCCTCATAAAGTAACGGATCTGTCTTAGATGTAATGATCATAATGCCTGATAAGTCCGTTTTATCCAGCAAATATGGAATGGATATATTCTTTATATATGTCTCATCGTTCACATGATCTTTAAGGACATATTTGCGAAGAAAACGACTTGTCGTATCTTTGCCGTCTTTTGCTGTATATAACTCCGTCATAGGGCAGTTGGCAACCACCCCACGGATCCCGGAATCAACCGGACGTATCTGATAATACTCCTGCAGCTGTACACTCTTTTGAATTGCAGCTACCAGCATTGCATAATGGCCACCCGCACTGTCACCTGTTACAAATAAGCGGGAACAGTCAAAGCCATAATTTTGTGCATTCGCCTCAATCCAGTGAAGTGCCGCAAATATCTCACGCATTACTTCGATAAAATCAGCTTCCGGCTGAAGCGAATAATTCATATTAACGACACGGTATCCTTTCTCTGCAAAAACTTTACTGTATGCGTCGTTAACAAATTTTTCACACTGGGTATAACCACCCCCATGGATCACCAGAAGAACCGGCAGTTCACCGACTGTATTCTGCGGACTATGTATATCCAGATTGTGATCAGGATTGGAATCTCCCATATAGTTTAAGTCATATAGGCTATCTACAGAAAACTGCAGATTCTTTTGTTCAAAACGTTTTTTATTATCTTTGATCTGTTTCTTTCTCAAATAACGGAGTAATAAATCCGGACGCATTTTATTCTCTTCCTACGCTTTCCAAATCTGTACCTTTTGTTTCTTTCACCTTTGTCATCAGAAGAATCATGGAAGTGATCAATGTAGGCATTGTGATGATGAGACAGGCTGTCGTAATAGCCATGCCACCAGCCAGCATAACTGTCAGAAGGATTAATCCTGTAAACAGACCCACATAAGATAACAGAGTGATCGCAGCTGTTGAAGATGCTCTGTTTTCCGTTGGTGCCTTCTCTGCAGCCATGATCCACATGTAATCTCCAACCTGATAATAAGAACCAAGGTAGAGACCATAAAGAAGACCTACCGGGATTGCACCCCAGCCGTTTTTACATCCTAATGCAAAAAGCATAAATGCAATGATGGAAGTTGAACCCATGATAACTGCTGTTTTCTTTCTTCCAAGACTGTCTCCCATGAAACCACAAAGCAGTAACAACGCTGCAAACATGAATGGGAATGCAAACAGTGCTTTTGTAACTTCTTCTGTAGCCATTCCGTTTGTTGTCATGATTGATTCATAATAACCTGTCATCGCCATAGTAGAGAACATATATAAGTTTGCACAAAGTACTAACCAACGCAGATCCTTATGTCTAAGGAGCAGTTTGATGGTAGCCCACATTCCAACTTTGTTGGCGGATTTCTTCTGCTCTTTTGCAGCTTCTTTTTCAGCAATTCTCTCTTCCAGCGGACGTTCCAGAACACTGATTCTTTCTGCAAGGTATACCTTTGTCTCTCTGGCAGTTAACAGACAGAGTGTTGCAATTGCAATCGCGATCAGTACCGGTACGAAGAATACCATACGCCACTTTGTCGGATCGTTGCCCATAAAGATTCCTCGAAACAGTGGCACAAGTGCCAGTCCCAGAGTACCGATGCATTTCGTGATACCGTAGAAACGTGTTCTCTTATCTGAAGGAGCAACTTCAAGAATATAAACAACCTGCATATCATGTGCAATGAAAAATGTAGTGATCATTGTTCCGATAATATAGGAACCGAAAGACTTAGACACAAAGCATAAGCCTAATCCAAGTGCCATACCATAAGTGTTGATCACAAGGAACGGTTTACGGCCAAATCTGTCCGCCAGTGATTTGTAGAATGGTGCCACAAGCTGAAGCAGAAGTGTTACCCCACTAAAGGAAGCCAGCACAGCCAGACCATTCTCATAGGTCATGCCCTGTCCGACAACAAAAAAGTCATTAACGACAGATGATTGTACATAAGCTGCACAGTTCGAAGCAATCTCATCAATAACATGTACAAGTATTACGAGTACGAATATCCATTTGATGTACTTCGCAGTTTGCGGCTTTTGATTAATCTTTCGCAGCCTGGTTAGTTCTTTTTGTTCTTTTTCTTTTCTTTTTTCGAGTGTCATTATAATTTCCTCCACAATAAATTATATAGTACATATACCATGTATACCAGATATAATTGTACCGTCAATGAGAGAATAATTTAATGATTACATTAGCTTGCGGAACAATGCGGTCAGATCCTCTACACTTGCATCCTTGGGGTTACCGGGTGCGCAGGCATCTGCATGTGCGGACTCTGCCAGGAAAGGAAGATCCTCTTCCTTCAGTGCTTCCAGCTTGGAAGGAATTCCTACATCCTCGGACAGCTTGCGAACGGCATCTACAGCAGCCTTACGATAGGTTGCCTGATCCATCTGGTCTACACCTTCCACTCCCATAGCACGAGCGATCTCACGATACTTTTCACCGGTGCAGTCAGCATTGTACTCCATAACGATGGGGAGCATCATTGCGCAGGCTACACCATGAGGGGTATCATAGACAGCACCCAGCGTATGTGCCATGGAATGGGCAATACCAAGACCTACGTTGGAGAAGCCCATACCTGCAATGTACTGGCCCAGAGCCATGCCTTCACGGCCTTCCTTGGTATTGGCTACAGCGCCGCGCAGGGACTTGGAAATGATCTCGATTGCCTTCAGGTGGAACATATCGGTCATCTCCCATGCCGCCTTGGTGGTGTAACCTTCGATTGCATGGGTCAGAGCATCCATACCGGTAGAAGCAGTCAGTCCCTTGGGCATAGAAGACATCATCTCGGGATCTACCACAGCGATGATGGGCATGTCATGAGGATCTACACAGACGAATTTACGCTTGCGCTCTACATCGGTGATAACGTAGTTGATCGTAACCTCAGCTGCGGTACCGGCTGTGGTGGGTACTGCGATGATGGGTACACAGGGTTTCTTGGTAGGTGCTACGCCTTCCAGGCTGCGTACATCTTCGAATTCAGGGTTGGCAATGATGATACCGATGGCTTTGGAGGTATCCATGGAAGAACCACCACCGATGGCGATGATATAATCTGCACCGGATGCCTTGAAAGCAGCCACACCGTTTTTCACATTGTCAATAGTAGGATTAGCCTTAATATCGGAATAAATTTCATAAGCAAGACCTTCTTTGTCAAGCAGTCCGGTTACTTTTCCGGTCACACCGAACTTGATCAGGTCGGGATCGGAACATACGAATGCCTTCTGAAAAGCATGAGCCTTTGCTTCGGTTACGATTTCTGCAATTGCTCCTGCACCGTGATAAGAGGTCTGGTTGAGCATAATTCTGTTTGCCATGATACATAATCTCCTTTCGACATAAAAACAATCTTATTGATAATTTTATTCTAACTGCAAACATCGCATAAAGAAAGTGACAGTTTGCCCCGACTGTCACTTTTTACAGAAAGTTCACAATGTGTACATCTATTTTAGTAATTTTTCACAAATATTTTTGGTGATTTTTTCACTACCGCAATACACCCAACTGCTGAAATAATTCTGTCACCGGCATAGGAAGTGCACTTACCAACAGCGCCGCCATCTGCTCCGGCGTTCTCTCCCTCGGAGCGAAAATCCATTCCACAGTCATATCAATAGATCCTCTGCAATAAAGCTGCAAGGGAAATAAAAGGTTCTCTTCAGGCTGTCTGCCGGTCTTACGCCTGATCAGCTGTGTATAGAAATTCAGGATCAGCTCGTAGTCATGTTCCTTTAGAGAATTATGATCATCCGATCGGAATGCCCCAGCAAAAAAGACTCTCTCATTTTGAATGAATTCAAACTTTCTGGTCAGTCCTTCGTATACAGTAAGTCCGTCTCCCATCTGGGCAAAAGATTCCAGTAAGAGCTTGTCGAAATACCAGTTGATCAGGTCATATTTGTCCTGGAAGTTCCGGTAAAAAGTCTGCCTCGTCACGCCGCAGGTCTGCACGATCTGCGTCACGGTCATGGCATCGGTGCCGGAAGCTGCCATACACTTTTTCGCCGCTTCCGCCAGGCGGTATTTTGTTTTATCCGCTGAAGTTTCTTTTGTACTCATGCTGTCACACCTCTATGGTACTACCGGTTTCGACTTTCCATAGCTTTCCGGTAATTCTGCTTCCAGTAAAGCCGCTGCATCTCTGACGCAGTCGATGCATTCTCTCTTTACAATGCCATCGTTGATGCCTTTTAATTCCTTACAGATCACGGTTCCGTTCTGCTCCTTGAAGCTCTGAATTATCCTTCTGGACCCTTGCATGGTCTGCTGCGGATTTTTATTGATCAGTCCCAGTACATTGACCGCTCCGATGACAGCTCCGCAGGTGGCTTCCATGCTGCCACCGATACCTGCCGCAAAGCCCTGGGTAAGATTCCTAGCCGTCTCTTCATCAATTCCCGCCAGATCACAATACGTGCATGCCACTGCCTGCGCACAATTGTAGCCACACATTTTTCTTTCTGCTGCTTTTTCTACTCTTGATTCCATAACTGTTGTTCCTTCTTCTGTTTATATTTTTCCAATAATCATCTGTAGTGTATTTTCTGTTATGTATTATATCAGAAATAAATCTAAGACGCCATCGTCATAATTTTCTATCTTTACATTTCTCCCAAACTGTTCTAAGTGTATAAATAATTCCTACAAATTTCAAAATCATGTTGACATTGCTGTGGGAAGATGTTATTATCATTCTTGCGTGATGCGAGATAGTAATTATTTTGTGTCGCTATGCGGAAGTGTCGGAATTGGCAGACGAGCAAGACTAAGGATCTTGTGGTAGCAATACCGTGTGGGTTCAAGTCCCATCTTCCGCATTACGTTTTTAATAAAAAGCCTTGAATTTTCAAGGCTTTTTTCTTTTGCTATTTTTGTTACACTTTGTTACATTGCCTTTGACCCGAAAACCTTGGCGAATACATCCGCTTTTTCTGTGAGTGGAGTAACAGAGTGAATATAATATTTTTGAGTGGTTGATATATCCTTGTGACCAGCAAAATCGGAAATCATTCTATCTGGTAATAATTGGCTGTCATGCAGTTCAGAGATACAGGTTTTTCTGATTGCGTGATTTCCGCTAGGTTTACCAGAGATAATGAAGCGGTCTTTTTCATTTCTTACGCCATTACATCTACGAAGTACATTATTCACAGCATATTCATGCATTCTTTTTCCAGACTTACTAAGAAAAATATAATCTTCATCACTTCGCCCATTGGTTTTGTTTTCATCAAGTGCCATTTTAATATATTTTTTGGCGTCTGGTGTTAAAACCAAGGTTCTAATGCCTGCATCGGTTTTGGGGTGTTGTGCAACTTTGTAGCCATTGCGGACAATTTTACCATTTTCATCTTTGGTGTAGTTTTTGACCTCACCTCTGCTAATATGAATAGTATCTCCGTCAATATCACTTTCACGAAGTGCCACAAGTTCGCCAATACGCAGAGCAAGATTGAAATTTAAACAGATTGCTAAATAAGCGGTGTTTTTTGTTTTTTCAAATTGTGCAAGTGCTTCTTTGATAACGTCGCTTTTGGTGGTGCTGGAATATATAATTTCTTCTTCTGGCTTTGCTTTTGCTTCAAAGAAAACATTTTTTGAAGGCATAGCAATTTGGCGTGGTAGATTTATCTGCACCATATTGTGACTAATGCAATAATCATAGAGTTGGTTCATTAACCCTTTGACTTCTACATATTTCTTTTTGGTAAGGTTTCGTTTTGCTATTAGTTCTAAAAGCCAATCTGATAAATCCCCCACTGTCATTTTTGAAAGTTCTACTTTGATAATGGTACTGTCTTTAAAATAGGTGTTCCAAACCCACTGCAATTTATTGGCTGTGCCTTTTTCCGAAGATAAATACTTATATTCAAGAAAGTTAGGGTAAATAGTTGCCATTGTTATCTTGTCTGTTTCTTCCTTTGCTTTGTAAAAATCAACAATGAAATTTTCAAGGTTCTCTTTTGTGGCTCTGGCTACTAACTTCCCATATTTGCTACCGTCTGGAATTTTGGTTTTCCATCGTCCATCGTCAGCGAGCCAGATTTTGTATTTTTCAGTATGCTTTAAAAGAATTTTTTCTCTTTTCATAAGTTCTAATTCTTTCAGCACATCATTCTTACTAATCATAGCTCTCTCTGTTGCTTCTAGCAACTCTTCTTTCGTGCATTTAACACCATCGATATTACATACATTTGAATTCATAAACGACCTCCTTTTCGGAAGCCAAACGCTTGCAGTTTGCAACTCTGGGAAGCGTCTGGAAGTTATGAACTCGCGCGCGTGTTCTTGTTACAGCCTTATCGTAGCATGCTCGATAATTGATTTTTGGAGGTCAAAAATTGAGAACAGCACATTGCACAAAAAAGCAGAATGAACTTATAAAAAACGAAAAAGAAAGGGATGTACAGAAAGAAAATCAGTGTTTTGAGATTGATAATTTTTTTATTTTTGTTACATTTTTTCCTTGACATTTTAAGCACCAAAAATAAAAATCAATTTTTCAGTATTTGGGCATTAAAAAAAGCAAGCGTTTTGTGTGCTTGCTTAATTGATTTATCTGGCCTTTTGATGATGGCATACTATATCTCGTGCTTTGGCTAGGTTGCCAAGTTCTAGTTGTTGGGCTATTTCCCGTAGCCTTTTAATAATTTCTAGTAGGCGGTTATGTTCTTCAACCATCTCATCTATTTTTTGGCTGATTTCTTTTGCTTCGCTTTCCATCTGCTTTTTATATTCTTTTGCAGATAGTCCGCCCTCATGACCAACTGCGCCACGTTCTACATCAAAACCATGGGCTTGCAAAACGATTGGAAGTTTATCATGTATAGATTGGATAAATTCCCTGGTGATGAGTGCTTTTGAAGATAAGCGACCCTCTGGGGTTATAAGCAAAATGTCAAGATGTAGATGGTTCAATCCCCCCTCATCGCAGTGAGCCACCGCTTCAATTACATTGTCTTTGCCAAGTCTTGCGCCCATGTATTTAATGATTAGTTCAAAATAGTCATCCATTCTGTCGGGCGGTAGTTCTTCGGGATATGAGAAGATACATTCACATATCCAATTACTGTCTTTCCTTACCCTGTGCCCTGTGTCTATTACTTTTTCTTTTATGATTGCTTTGCAGTCCGCATATACATTCTTTTTCGGTGCTACATATACTATATTGTTGGCAGAGCGTTCATTATCAATATCTGGGTTGCTTTTGTGGTTCTTGTGCAATCGTCTATTGTGTCCATCAATGCCAACTAATGCGCCAGCCTTGTAGTTCTGGCAGTGAAACGAAAATAAAGCCATATAATTCCTCCTCTCTGTGCGACCATTTACAAGACCGCCTATGCTTCTAAATCTTGTAAAGGTCTAAGCCCCTATACCTTTTGCAAAGGTGGGGCTCAAATTATCTTTCATCATCATTGTAACTGGGTGTTTGTCGGTTGTACTTCTCAAAATCATCTCCCCATTGGTCTGCATCGTCCTCGGCATCCCAACTATCAATTATCTTTTGCGCTTCACACATTAAAGTATGAAATGCAATTATCTGGTCTAATGTCATATCATCTTCATTCATGTAAAATCCCTCCCTTCATAAAAAATATGAAATTTGGCTATATAGCACAATTTGAAGTTTAAGCGGTCTTGCATACTTCCTAATGAAACCAATAAACAGCCTTGTTGCCTTACTTGACATAGGCAACATTTTTGGCGGAGTAGCAGAAAGGGAGAACGCACATGACACTATTAGAGATAATAGAGAAACAAAAAGAGGAATAGAAAATAAAAGAGTTGGCATTAAGCCAAAAGATTACCAAAGAGGAAGCGTCTTGGAGATACTACAAAAGCAGAGCATTTAAGTCCATATTTGAAACCCCGCAGTTTTATAATATGAAGCATGTAAAGTATTTAAACCATGAAGAATATCGACTTTTTAAGATACCATTTCAAACGGGTAATAAAAGGACTTCCGCCCATGTTGAATATGAAGAAATCGGCGGAGTAGAGTATAATAAAGCAACCAAGAAAGAACGCACAAAAGAAAGCAAGGAACATAGCGAGCAGTCATCTTTAAGCAGAACCAAGCAAAAAATCTATAATTATGCTTTTTCTAACGATTGGAGCAATGGATTATTTTTCACAATCACATTTGATCCAAAGCAAGTAGATAGTTTTGATTATGATAAATGCTATAAACGATTACACCAATTTCTCAAAAATATAAAAGACCAGAACCCAGATTTTAAATATATCTTTGTTCCAGAATTCCATAAATCTGGGAGAATTCATTTTCATGGTATCGGTACAAATTGCGATAGGTTAAAACTTGAAGATAGTGGAATAAAAAAGAACGGGAAGAAGATTTATAATGTCAATTCCAAAACTTTCAGATATGGATTTACAACAGTTTCAAAAATTGAAGACACCCAGAAAGTGAGCAGTTATATAACCAAGTACATCACAAAAGAAATGATTACCGCCACCAAAGGAAAGCACCGCTATTTATGTAGCAGAAATCTTGACACCGCAGAAGTGGAGAACATCATGCTTGATGATGTTGAAAACTTTATGAAATCCGTTGAACTAAATCCCAAAGTCTGCAACCAAAAGAAATACACCAACGAGGAAACAGGGCAAGAAATTACATATATCAAAGTTAAAAAATAATTTTCTATATTCTCATAGCTTGGCGTGATATAATTAACTTTACAAATAAGAATTCGCAGAGGTGATTTATATGGATAAAAACGAACAGTGGTTGCAATGGGCGGTAGAATTACAAGCTATTGCTCAAGGTGGTTTGTTTTATGGGAAAGATAAATTTGATTTAGAACGTTATGAAAGAATTCGAGATATTTCAGCCGAAATGATTAGCTTTAAAACAGAAATATCTATTGATAAAGTAAAAGATTTATTCTGCAATGATATAGGATATCAAACTCCTAAAATTGATACAAGAGCTGCAATATTTAAGAATGGAAAAATATTGTTAGTTCATGAAGCTAATGGCACGTGGTCATTGCCAGGTGGCTGGTGTGATGTCGATATTTCAGCAGAGGAAAATACAATAAAGGAAGTCAAAGAAGAAGCGGGGCTTGATGTTATAGTAAAACGTGTTATTGCAGTTCAAGATAGAGAGAAACATAATCTTCCTATATATGCATATAAGGTGTGCAAGATATTCATGCAATGTGAAGTGATTGGTGGTGAATTTACAACTAATATTGAAACAATAGGTTTTGACTATTTTGGAATTGATGAACTTCCAAAACTTGCAGAAGAAAAAAACAATAGGGAACAAATTGAGATGTGTTTTAAAGCCATGCAATCAGATACGTGGGAAGCTTTATTTGATTAGTTCCCAGTTTGTTGAAACCGACAAACCCCAATTTGTCGGCTTGTTCAAAATAATGTGGAGATGGTTTTGTTACTTTTTTGTTACTTTTGAAAATGATGTGCTGAAAAGCCCCTTTCTATCGTATTTTTTGAGGTACAAATTCATTCAAGTCCCATCTTCCGCATTATTTTTTACTTTAAAAAGTTCAGGAATAGGGTGTTCCTGAGCTTTTTTCATTTGTAAAAATAATGATATTAGGGTGAGACTCTTTCAAGCGTAAACGTCAAATCCTGCGCCTACCCTTAAATTTAATGCCGCTTTTATGAGCGGCGTGGTTTCCGGCATTCCTCGGGA
>NZ_QUIU01000031.1:0-47422 GCF_003480225.1 Clostridium sp. AM34-9AC | reverse complement strand
CAAAAAGACTAATTAGCCAAGGCGCAGGATTTGACGTTTACGTTTTTTAGGGGCATTCCGTAGGAGCTTCTTAATCAAACCATGAATAGATAACACAGGCAGGTCTTTCGACCTGCCTGATCTGTTTTGCAACGAAATATTTTTTAATCTTCCGTATTAAAATAAGTGACGGGATTGTAATCGTTTATTCCATTTATAACAATAAACAATTATGGGACAATATTGGACAACTATGCATATCCACAGGGAGATTTTTAGAGTGAGGAATTCAGTGTCCTATACATATTACAAGAGAGTGATGCCCTTTTTTATAAAAACACATTATAAAAAAGGGCATTGATATTTTGGGTGTTTGTATTAATCGCTGGTGTCCATAGTTCTAAAACTGTTATAAATTTCATTAATTAATAATGTAATACTAATATATTGAGGAAAAATTTTATTTATTAAAAAATCTATGTTTTCTTTTTCGTTAAAAAGAGTACTTTCTGAAAAATATGTAATTTGAAAAAGTCCTTGTATTTCATCGTTAATGTATACCGGAATAGCAAAGTACATATTATATCTATTTTCATATCCTTTGCCATAAGTAAATAATTTGTTGATATCTTCTTTCTGACAATAAATAAATATATCTTTATTATTTACTTTCATAATTTTACTATCAAGATGATTATCTATATCAATGTTTCTTTTTACAATATTTTTGTGGAAAATATTGTTATCGCCTGCATATCCGATATTCATTATGAATTTTTGGTCAATTCTTTTAGAGTACGATACACAAAAACTTCCTTTGTCAAATTTGGCTATTGTGTTATAAAGTTCATTACACAATCTGTTTATACTATATTCAATTCCAGCGGTATCTATGTTCACTTTATAAATATTTTTTTGAACTTTTTCTAATTCTTTTATAATTGCATGATTAATACAGACTATGCTTGTTTGAACATTCTCATATATCTCATTCAACATTTCAATATTAGAAACATATTTCTTAATATTGCTATCTATTTTTTCATCATTATATATACTGTATATAACAAACAATATATAAATAATTCCAAAAATGATAAGGATATTAGATTTAATAGAAAAACCAGATTGATTTTTATCCCAATTTCCTAAAGATGAACAAACTGCTCCAATAATTATTGCAAACAATTGTATAACAATATTTTTGAGAATTAGGAACTTGGTTATAATATTCGAATAATTATTGTGATAAGATTTCTGCAACTTATCAAGTTCTGTTTTTGCATCATAAAATAATAAAATAGAAAAAATGACACTTAATGTAAAAATCATAATAATCTGCAATATATTATTTTTTCCAATATGTGTCAATGATCCCATATATGAGCATAAGGCGCCTATTATCAATGGAAATATATAATTCAAAATTTTTATTATTTTCATATAAATACTCCTTGAAAATATATAATTCAAAATGAAATATAGTTCTTTATAAGAAGCATTATACTAAATATTTTCGCTTTTTTCTATAAATTGAATATACTATCAGAAATTTTATTGGTACAAAACTTATAAATATGAAAGTACAAGATCAGAGATATACACAGTATGTACAGAGACACTATATTTCAATATGTAAAAAAACAATATGGAACAATTCCAGAATATCTGTGGAATGATTTACCAGATAGTGCAATACTTCGTAATGACAATGGAAAATGGTACGCAGTATTTATGAATTTGGAAGGCTTTAAAATCGGATTGGATACAAAAGATAGGGTTGATATTATGGTTGTAAAATGTAAGCCGGATATGATAAGTGTTATGACACACATGAAAGGCTTTCTGCCGGGATATTACATGGATAAAAGCAATTGGATGACAATTCTTCTGCAACAGCGGATTTTATGATTCATTCCACGCTTATGAATGAACAGTATTCACATCAGATTGAAAATTTTAAAAATACTGTGGATGTCAGAGTAAAAGAAATGCAGTGATGGATATGATAAATAGCCAAAAAACGTCCGCTAATAGGATTTACAACAGAATATAAAGCAGATAAAGACGAATGGTATCAGATGTGCCATTCGTTTTTTTAATAAAAGCACAAATTAACCTACTTACGAGCATAAAATGATGTGCGTTGGGTTGTTTTCTGGACTATGAGAATCAAAGTCCCATTGATATGATTAACATGGAAAAGAGGTGCAAAATCTTGGACACAGGAAGAAAAGATGCCAATATACAGATAGGAAAGAGACTAAGAGAGGCAAGACTGAATATGAACCT
Organism: Clostridium sp. AM34-9AC; assembly: GCF_003480225.1. Lineage (NCBI taxonomy): Bacteria > Bacillati > Bacillota > Clostridia > Eubacteriales > Clostridiaceae > Clostridium > Clostridium sp. AM34-9AC. The sequence continues at coordinate 45,151 of NZ_QUIU01000031.1, read as the reverse complement.
CGAAAAGTCAGAAATTGCGGATGTATTGGATGTTACAGTAGAACATTATCGAAAGCTTGAGGCGGGTATAACGGGAATATCTGTAGATAAAGTGTTGACACTCTATCATAAATATGGAATTGATCCTACATATCTGATAACAGGTGAGAGCAGTATGAAAGATTTTAATCTGGATTACTATGTTGCGAACAGCACAAAGGAGCAGAGAAATGATTTTTTTGACCGTGTGCTGGCTTATTTATCTAAGTTGATTAGATAAATTGAAGTGCTTCCTACTTCCAAGCCCGAAAAGGAGGAAGTGTTATGCTTAATATTGCGGTCTGTGATGACAGCAGAACAGATGTAGAAATGCTGGAAAGTGCTTTTGATAAGTTAGCGCAGTACCAGTTTTCTTATGAAGTGTATTTTACAGCGAAGGAGTTGCTGAAGCATGTTATAGATGATGGGGAAATGTATCATCTGTATATATTTGACATTGAAATGCCGGAGATGAATGGTTTGCAGCTTGCAAAAGAAATCCGGAAAATAGATGCCAAAGCATTGTTTGTATTCCTGACTGGATATACGCAGTATGTTATGGATGTTTTTGAGGTTATTACCTTTGACTATATTTCTAAACCGATTACAGTGGAAAAGCTGGAGTCCGTCCTTTTAAAAGCCATGCAGTATCTTCATATGATAAAGCGTGACTTTGTCTTTCAGTTCCGAAAAAATCAGTTTCGTATTAGCTGCGATGATATTGTGTATTTTGAGAAGAAAGGTCGTCAGGCAGTGATACATACGATCTCAGAAAATTTCAAGGCAAATATGACAACTGAAGAAATATGGAAACAGCTTGATGATAAGGTTTTTGCCCATATTCATGTATCATATATCATCAATCTTGGGCATATCAGGGCGATTGAGGGAGATGAAGTAGTGATGGACAATGAAGAAAGACTTCTGATTGCCCGTTCCCATAAGCAGAATTTAAAAGAAAAACATATGGAGTTTGTAAGGAGGATGGTTTAAGGATGGAATATGTGATACGCTTTGCCATCAGCCTGTTTGATCTGGCAGTGTTTATGTATTATTTTCATTCCAATAAGAAAATGAAACCAGTATCAAAGGTATGGATATTGGCTGGATTTACCATTGCTGCAATTATATGGACATTTGTCAGTAGCATAAAAAATCCGTATCTGAATCTTGCGACTCTTTTGATTGTGCTTATACTGTTATCATTTTATTATATATCAGGAATGTGGACGAGAATTATAAATATTGTGACATTCATGGGTATTGGAATGCTGTTTGAACCTGTAGCTTTGCTGTTACTCCATGCGATGAATTTTCATATGGGAGAAAGTTATAAATATTATTTTGTAATGGTAATATGCAGCTTTGTTCGTGGAAATGTGATGTGTATTCTGTCAAAATTGATTTCAAAGAAAGGGATGCAGATTGCTGATTTTCCGAAAGAAATTTTGGGTGTGCTTGTTATGGTATTTGCCTTTACGGTGTTGAACTGTTGCTTTGTTATTCTTTTGTCATTGGAAGCTGGCAGTGAAAAAAGCCTGCTTATGTGTGCCAGTATTGTAATTTCCATTGTCCTGACAGATTATTTTATGCTGTATATGATGGAACGCTTTAATTATCTTGTGCAAAAACAGTATGAGGATGCAATGTACAGGGAAGAAATGCACTATAAAGACATCTGTTATGAAGAAGCAGAAAAACAGAATAAGGAAGTGCAGAAGTTAAAGCACGATATGAAACATAAATTGCATGAACTGTATTATCTGGTGGAAAATAGTGATGGGCAGGAACTTTCAGAGAAAATCGGTGCGATGTGCAAGGAATTTGAGCAGATAGATGAAAAGCAGTATTCTGATAATCCAATCGTAGATTCTGTGCTCCGCATTAAATTTGGCAGGGCAAAGGCGAGGGGAATAAAAGTAGAAACATCTATTCGTATTCCAAAGCAGATGCAGCTTGATCACGGGGATATAGGTGTATTGTATGGAAATCTTGTGGATAATGCGGTAGAAGCCTGTAGCAAGGTGCCGGAGGGACAGCGTTTTGTAAAGATTGAAAATAAGTACCAGTCGGGGATTTTGCTTCTTGTAATAACAAACAGCAAAACAGGAAAGAAAAATAAAAGCCTGAAAACAACCAAGAAAGATAATATCAGACATGGGCATGGTGTTCAGAGTGTCCGTAAAGTGATAGAAAAATACAATGGAACGGTCAGTTTTACAGATAAAGGGGATATATTTGAGGTTTCAGCAATGCTCTATGGAATTGAAGTGAGGGAATAAATGCAAAGTGTTACACTTAAATGTCAATCTGTTACACTTTGACGGATTTTCCTGTAAAGTATGATATAGTGCATTCATCAAATGAAAAGGAGGACATACATATATGTCAAAATTAAGAAGATTGATGAACCGACTCAGTCATGGAGCATTAAGCAGCGTGGCAGCACTTGCCCTTACGGTAACTGCAACAAATATGAACCGTTGCTGCTGGTTTATTTTCGGACAGGACAAGTTACCGGATAATGCGAAAAAACTTAGAAAATTTTAAGGTGGTAACAGGGTATGATTGCTAAATTTGCAAAGAAGATAAATGAAATATTGATACAAAAGGGGATTGTTCAAAAAGAGGAGGCAGAACTGTACCAATATGGGATAGAAAATGGTATTGTTGTTGCAGGAAACCTTTTGGCTTCTGGAATATTTGGCATTGTGACGGGGAGACCGGGACTTGTTCTGGTCTTCCTGTTATTTTATGCCTCGTTGAGAAGCTATAGTGGGGGCAGCCACTGTAAGAGTAGAATCGGCTGTTTTTTGATTTCAATGGCAATTTTATTTATTCCGGTTTATACATATGAGCCTGTAATGAAAAATGTTCCTAATGCCTTGATTTTATTGATCGGAGTTCTTGCCGTGGTAATTATTATTGTCCTTGCCCCAGTGGAAAGTATCAATAAACCGCTTGATGAGGAAGAAAGAAGGTATTATGCAAGGGTAACACATTGCATAACGGCATTGCAGGTATGTGTTCTTATCATTTTGTTTTGTCTGGATCTGCAAGATTATTTTTATGCCGGGTATGTAAGTATAGTCCTGATAGCAGTATTTATGGTTATGGGAAAGATTGCAGTGAAACGATATGTGCAATAGCAAAATGTATTAAAAATAGGTATCGCCTACGGTTCTGATGAGCCAGCAGCACCCAGAAAAACACATTGAGCGTTTTGCATTTATGATGAATCAGTGTGACGAAAGAGAAATAGAATTTGCATTACATATGATTGAACAAATATTAAGAGGACAGGAAGATTATCTGAGTGAATAGACGGGTAGTTATCCTGTCCTTTGTCTATGACTCTTTTGCAAATTTTTCAGCGAGATGGTATATGATTTCTTCAATGGTGGGAGTTTCATTTTCACATGGAAAGTCTGTCCAGAAGCGTTGCATTTGTGGATCAGGGCTTTTTAAAGCAATAGAAACTGCCCACCCAATTTCCTGTTGGACTTCTTCTTTTGTGATTCCTTCTTTTTCGGCAATGATTTTCAAATATTTATCAACAGAGTATGTGTTTTTATCATTCATAGTGTTGTTGTGAATCCTTTCTGAAAAGGGTATCTGCGGGCAAATTGTCAGGTGATTGAATTGTCCCGGTTGAATACCATAAAAGTAAAACAGATAATCCGTTCTATATTACATAATAACCTTGAGAGCTGTTTTCTATGCAGATTATGGCTATTTTCTATTCTATCATATACATACAGTATGGTGCATACACGCACCATATCATTATAGGACACTCTTGCGTAGAATACAAGGAGGAGGTCTTTGTAATGATAGTATATGACAGGTTATGGATTACACTCAAGAAGAAAAATATTAGCCAGTATGCACTAATTAAAGATTATGGAATAGATAAAGCACAGTTACAGCGATTGCGAAAGAATATGGTCGTAAAAACGGTAATCCTAAACAGATTATGTTCCATACTTGATTGTAAGATAGAGGACATCATGGAGTTTGTGCCGGATGAGGATATTAAGTAAAGAGATATTTCCAAAATGTAATGAGAGTTTGGAAATATCTCTTTTTTTAATCCTCAAATATTTATATTCTTGGTATTAAGGTGTACAATATTCCACCTGAAATAGCTGGTTTAGTCACTCTGACAAAAGATTCGCTTACGGTACAATGAATACAGCTTAAGCAAATATATAAGGTGCCGGAAAAGAGTGGAAGGTGTACTACGATATTGTTAATAGTGGAGAAAGAATAAAAGAGTTGCGTGCGGCAAGAAGAATGACAAGACAGCAGCTTGCCGAGCAGATTGGATTGTCAGTGGATGCTCTGCGGAAAATTGAAGCTGGTGTAAATGGAGCAAAAATAGATACGCTGATTAGTATTGCTGAATTGTTTCATATAACATTGGATTATCTTGTGTGTGGGTGTGAAAGAAAGGCAGAAGTCGATGATCTGCTGGTTGGTCTGAAGGAGAAGGAAGTACAGTTTATCCGGAATATGGTATTAAATGCCGTTGACAATATGAAACTTCTGACAGAATAAAAAAGTCGGATTGCATTTTTGATGATGCAGTCCGGCTTTTTTTATAAGGATTTGGAACAGGTGGGAGTGTTACTCTTAGTTCAAAAGAGTGTCGGTTACTGTAGAAGATGCGTGGTGTCAGTTATACTCTGTTCAGGTTCTGAGAAAAGAACCGTTGAATATTGAAAACAGAATAGGACACGCATATCCCACGAGCTTATATCGCCTTGTCTATGACAGGGTGGCAGAATCCCATTTCGTGCGATGACTATCCTCAGAGCTGTAGCCGATTATGAGAAACGTAACAGCAGGAGCCTTTAAGGATAAGAGCAGAGGGTTGTGCCTACCGGGTTAGCAGCCGGAGGTAATGAGATAATAAGTGCACCTGAATTTCAGCGAAATGCATTTTCAGAGAGTGGCTACTTTCGTAAGTCCAGATGGGCAGGAAACTACGAAGTGTTTGTGGCTGGCAAAGGATATGTTACCCGATACGGGGAAGGTTGAGAAACCGGGAAGATAGTATTTTATCTTCCCACACAAACTGATTTATGATTACCGACAGAAAAGAAATGTTTAGGTGTGATGGTGTGGAGAGTACAGATAAGTCAGCTTATGTGAGGAGATAAAGTGCGCACAGTATCAAATCAATATTATTTATAAGGAGATTTTAAGATGGAAAGAGCAATTATATATTATGCAAAAACAGGATTAGAGGCTACAGATCATTTTGTGCCGAAGTTGCTTGAAAAGTATTGTCAGGATAATGGCTATGAAATTGTAGCTATGCTTTCAGAGCCTGCTTCTACAGAAGGAGTTTCATTTCCGATGAAATATGCGTTTATCGGTTTAAATATGGAGGAAGATGTTAATACAATCATAACACTTTCAAAGGATATGATTGGTGCAACAGATGAGACCGTCATTGATACACTTGGAAAACTCAGCGAATATGATATCTATGTGGAGGATATTAATGGAGAACTTATTTATAAATTGTTTTTAGAGGGCAAAGGATATACACCAATTGCAAAATATCTGAATGAGCAGGGAATAATGTCACCATTGATGTATTTAAAATCTCTTGGTTACCAGCTGAACGTAAAAACCAATGGTGTATGGACCAAAACAACAGTTAAGTCAATACTGACAAATCAGGCATATATTGGTTCGGCGGTGCATGGGAAAGTGGTAATTGAGAAATACAATAATATTCCACTCCATGCAACAGATCCAAGTGAATGGGTCATTGTTGAAAATACGCATGAGCCGCTTGTTGACAAAGAGACATTTGAAAAGGCACAGGAAAGAGTAAAGGAAATCTCGGATGCTTATTTTGCAAAAGAGTTTACAAAACACCCACCTAATGAAATGAATCTGCTAAAGGGAAAAATCGTATGCGGAGACTGTGGCAAGGGAATGAGACTTTCTCCAAGAACAACAAAATCGTATGTATATTTTTGTGGAACTTTTTCAGATGGTATTAATCCGGCATGTTCAAGACACAAAATTGATCAGGAGGAAGTCAACAAAGCTGTCTTTGCTCAGATTTCAAATCATATGCGTTGCTGTATTGACGCATTAAAAGTGATACGGGAATTAAATGCAAGAAGCAGCGGACTGAAAAAATACGATGTGTATGAAAAAGCCATTACCAGACAGCGCAGGGAACTGGAGAAAGTAAACCGCAAGTTCTCTGAGTTATATGGAGATTACTCAGAACATTTGATTAATGAGAGCGAATATCTGACATTAAAACAGCAGTATCTTCTAAAAAGCGAAGCTTTGAAGAAGGAGATTGATAATCTTTTAGTATCTCAGAACCTGTATTCAAAGAATTATAAGATTGATGAAGACTGGGAAAACCTTATCAATAAATATCTGAAATGCAGAAAGCTTAACAAAGAGCTGGCAGATGCATTTGTTGACAAGGTACAGGTGTTTGAAGATGGAAGAATTTCCGTAAATCTGGTTTATGATGATTGTCTGGAAGAACTGTTACAGGTAAAGAATAAGAGAGAAGGTGATTTGTATGAGTAAGATAACTGCTATGTATATTCGCCTTTCTATGGAAGATGAGGATGTATCATTAAATCAGAAGGAAGAGAGTAACAGTGTATCCAGTCAGAGGGAATTGTTAGAATCATTTATTGGCAATCATTCGGAGCTTAAGGATACGAAGGTACAGGAATACTGTGATGATGGATTTACCGGAACAAAATTTGAAAGACCGGGCTATATGAAGCTTATGGAGGATGTCCGAGCTGATAAAATATCCTGCATTGTTGTAAAGGATTTATCCAGACTCGGAAGGGATTATATTGAAGTCGGTAGTCTTCTGGAGCAGATACTTCCACTTTATCAGGTACGAGTTATTGCAGTTAATGACAATTATGACAGCGATAACTATGATGGTTCGACGGGCGGTATGAATGTTGCGTTTAAGAACTTAATCTATATGCTTTATAGCAGGGACTTGTCTAATAAAGTCAGTTCTGCAATGCACACAAGGATACTGAAAGGTGAGAACATCAGTGGTCAGTTAAGGTATGGATATGTCAAAGACCCAAATGATAAGCATAAGATTATTGTAGATCCGGAAGCAGCAGAAGTGGTTAAGCTGATATTTGAACTGACCGCACAGGGCAAAAGTAAAACGGAAGTGGCAAATTACCTAAATGCTCAGGGTATTGATACACCATCTGCATATAAAAAGAGAAAAGGAAGCAGAAACGTTTTTCATGCAGTTGAAGTAAAAAGTCTGTGGAGTACTTCTTCTATCCGGGATATATTAAACGATGAAGTTTATCTTGGAAAACTGATATGGAATAAAACTAAGAAGAGGATAGGCAGCAATAACACTTCAAGCTATGTTCCTAAAGACGAATGGATGGTGATAGAAAATTGCCATGAACCCATTATTACTCAGGAATTATTTGATATGGCACACGCTAATTCAAAAAAATGTGTTCGTTTAAAGCGTGGTAAGAGAAACTATAATCCGTTTTATTATTGTGGTGTGTGTGGCAGAGCCTTGGTACCCAGCAAAAGGGTAAAAGGTGACATTCTTCTTTGTTACTCGTCCAGAATTGAGGAAAATTCTCCATGCAAAAACAACAGGGTGGAAGTTGCCAAGGTTGAAGATGCAATCATGAAAATTGTAAATATGTATGCAACAGCTTATCTGGATGAGAAAGGAATAAAGAAAGCTGGTAAATCGAAAGAAGTATCTCCGGAAGAAAAGATTGCAACACTTGAAAAGAAGGTGAAGAGCCTCAGCAGTAAAAAGATGATGTTGTATTCTGATTATAAGGATGACAAGCTCACAAGAGAAGAGTATGTCAAGCGTTCAAAGGCGATGGTGGAGCAGATTGATGAATTGCATCAGGAAATCGAACAGCTTAAAACAGAAATACCGCCAGAAGATAATTCTTCTAGTAAGTTTGAGACACAGTTAGAAAGTATCATCAATATGGAATCTTTTGACAGAGAGAAAATCCAGAAGGTAATCAAAAAAGTGATTATCAATGGAGAGGACAATATAGAGATTGTATGGAATACAGATGATCCATTTTTCAAGTAAGATGGATGCTTATGGAGTTTGGAGTGTCGAGAAAATATGGCACTCCTTTCTTCTGCAGGCATAAGTATTGCTTTCAATATACAGCGATAGCAGGTATAATAGAAAGTGATATTTGAGGGTACAAAAAAATTAAATTTTTTTTGGTCTAGGGTTGACACGAGCAGGCAAAGGAATGCCGGAACTGGCATTGATTGTTCCGTTATGCCACATTCTGCAAATTAGTATTAATGAGTTCCTGTCAGGTGAACATTTGTTGGAAAACGGTTACACTGAAAAAGCTGAAGTCAATATGATGAATCTTTTACAGGAAACAGAGAATAGCAAAAAGAAAAGCCGAAGTTCATTATTGGCTTTTGGGATAACTGTGATAATTTTTTTATTCGTTGTTTTATATTCTGTTATTACCAATATGGGAATCAGTATGAATATGCTTTTTGTGGATATGCCTACATTATTGAGTATGTTTTTAGTTACTGCTTTATTTTTGCTGGGGACAAATTTGGGACTACCCTTTTTTGATTCCTTTCGGATTATTTTTGGAAAAAAGAAATCAGTATCAATAAAACAATTGTTTCAGGCAAAATCAGCGATAAATCTTGCGAAAATCACATTTTTGGGAATGGGATTCCTCGAAAGCTGTATCAGCTTTATGGCAATTCAACCTATGGGGGAAGGAACACTTCTTTTTGCAGGATTAAGTATTTCCATTTCAATTGCATTAAATGGAATTTTATATGGATTAATTGGTTTTCTGCTATTACTGCCAATTCAGGTAAGGTTAGAAATAATGTATATGCAGAAGCAGGAAGATAGTGAAAAGAAAACAGAGGATGATGCGGAATAAGTATTGTAAATATGCCCCACCAGCGGCTGCTGATAGGGCATTTGTTGTATAAGGTTCTTAGCTTTCGCTGTATTTCTCTTCGCAGTATTTGCAGCGGTAGATCTCTTTTTTCTCATCGGAGAGGACGAATACGTGGGGCAGTCCCTGCTCGATGGAAGTGATGCATCTGGGGTTGCGGCATTTGATGACGTTTTTGATCTGTTTGGGAAGTACCAGTTCTTTCTTCTCTACGATCTCACCATTTTTGATGACGTTGACGGTGATGTTGTGGTCGATGAATGCCAACACATCCAGATCCAGCATATTGATATCACATTCTACTTTCAGAATGTCTTTTTTGCCCATTTTTCCGCTGCGGGCGTTTTTAATGATAGCAACGGTGCAGTCTAACTTATCCAGCTGAAGGTGCTCATAGATCGAGAGGCTTTTTCCGGCTTTGATATGATCGAGGACGAAGCCCTCTTCGATTTTTCCTACATTTAACATATGAATAACCATGCCTTTCCTTAACCTGCGGATTTTCGGACATTTGAGCCCGGTGCAGGTACAAATACTTGTGAGTCACGTTCCTTTTATGGAAGATTCACATTTATTAATATTTTGCGGTTGTTCGATTCCGCACGCGGGTACACATGACGAAAAAAGTTTGCTGTCGAGTGTACAGATAATAAATGAATTCGTATGGAATGAAATTATGCCAGACCCAGCAAAGTCAGGATCAGGGCCATACGGACATAGACACCGAATTGAGCCTGCTTGAAGTAAGCGGCTCTGGGATCGTCATCGATCTCCACGGCGATCTCATTGACTCTGGGAAGGGGATGCAGTACCAGCATATCGGGTTTTGCCAGTTCCATCTTTTCCTTGGTCAGTACATAGAAATCTTTCAGACGGACGTAATCCTCTTCGTTGAAGAAACGCTCCTTCTGCACACGGGTCATGTATAAGAGATCCAGTTCCGGCATCACATCTTCCAGACGGATAACTTCCTGGAAAGGAATGCCTTTCTCACGGAGCATGTCGGTGACATAGTCAGGGATCTTCAGCTCTTCGGGAGAGATGAAGATGAATTTGATACCTTCGTAGCGCACCAGTGCGTTGATCAAGGAGTGTACGGTACGACCGAATTTCAGGTCACCGCACAGACCGATGGTAAAATTATTCAGATCGCCGTGGAGGCTGCGGATGGTCTGTAGGTCCGTCAGGGTCTGGGTGGGATGCTGATGGCCGCCGTCACCGGCATTGATCACGGGGATCAGGGATTTCTCTGCAGCTACCATGGGAGCACCTTCCTTGGGATGGCGCATAGCGCAGATGTCCGCATAACAGGAGATGATGCGGATGGTATCGGATACACTTTCTCCCTTAGAAGCAGAAGAGGAAGCCGCATCGGAGAAGCCGATGACTCTGCCGCCTAAACGGGTCATGGCGGATTCAAAGCTTAAACGTGTGCGGGTGCTGGGCTCATAGAAGCAGGTGGCGAGGATCTTGCCGTCGCATTTGTGGGCGTATTTGGCGGGATCCTTCTCAATGTCGTCTGCCAGAGCGAACAGCTTGTCGAGTTCCTCAACAGAGAAGTCAAGTGGGTTCATCAAGTGTCTCATTTTTTCATTTCCTCGTTTCTGCGCTGCTATTTTCGACACAGTGACCGTACGGAATAGGAGAATCCGTGTTCACTTGTGTATGCGACATCATAAGAATACAGCGCTTTTCTTATGATGCGGGTAGAAACAGGGCCCGCAGGAAGCAGACAGCTCATACCCTGACCAGAAAAAAGTCGAAGAGGAAAAACTCTTCGACTTTAAAATTACTGTTGATAAGATAACAGATCCGTTACGGGTTTCCGTTTGGGAGCAACGGGTGCTTCTGCGGGATAACCGATGGGGATCAGTGCGATCAGGTCCTGATTTTCAGGAATCTCAAGGAGATCAGCAGCTTCCTGCTGATCGAAAATACCCATGATCACGGTGCCAAGGCCCTGCTCGTAAGCAGCCAGACAAAATGCTTCGCTGGCAACACCGGCATCGAACATCTGCCATGCATCGCCTCTGGCGGTAGTGAAGGAGCCGTCTCTCTCGAAACCGCTTCTGCCCTTTATCACGGTTACTGCAACGACCATGGGAGCGTTCTCCATGATCTTGCCATTACCCGGGAAGGAGGAAGTACATGCTGCCAGTTTCGCTTTCTTTTCGCCTTCCACAGCGATATAACGAACGATTTGCGTATGCTTCCAGCTGGGAGCATAAGAAGCTGTCTCTACGATCTGAGCCAGAAGCTCATGAGATACCGGCTGATCCGTGTACTGACGGATACTTCTGCGGCCTGTGATACATTCTTTTGCGGTCATTGTTTATCCTCCTGTTTTTTTGCATTTGTAATATAATAGCATTTCTGAAGGGTAGAATCAAGCAGGAAAGAGTGAAAAAATATAGAAAATTTGTGTGGATATGACAGAAAGGTTTTGCATTCCCGGATAGGATATCATATAATGAGGCAAAGAGAACTATATCGATGAAGCCGGTTGTGTAAAAGACGGTTCTACTGTACGTTACAGCGGCTGTGGAATACCGGACCAGGCAATAAAAGGAGGGCACTATGTCAGTAGAATTTGTGGAAAAGAAGCGCTGGTTATTTTTAGGATTACCTTTTACTTTTACCAGGTATGTGATCAAAGAGGATATGATCACTGTGGATACAGGTGTGTTCACCAAGGTAGAGAATGACTGCTATATGTACAAGGTACAGGATGTGGAGCATACGGCAAGTATCTGGGAGAGAATGGTAGGACTTGGCACCATTGTCTGCTATACCGGTGATACTACGCATCCCAAACTGTTGATCGAGCATATCCGCAACTCCAAAGCGATCAAGGAATTTATTTTGAAGGAGTCGGAAGAAGCCAGATTGAAGCGCAGAACCGTGAACATGCTGGATATCGGTTCCGGAGAGATCGGGGATATTGACGATTTACAGTAATATTGAGAAACAAGTATACATGTGTAAAGTATACATGTGTATAAGAGACGGGGCTTTCCGGGGCCCTGTTTTTTCGGGAGAAGAGATTTATGGAACTTGATATGACGAAGGGCAGTCCTTCTAAGCTGATTACAAAATTTATCATTCCTATTATCATAGGTAATATTTTCCAACAGTTATACAGTATGGTGGATACCATTATCGTGGGTCGGTTCGTAGGTGTGGATGCATTGGCGGCAGTAGGAGCCACCGGGTCGGTAAGCTTCCTGATCCTGGGATTTACCCAGGGACTGACCACCGGATTTACTGTGCTGACGGCACAACGCTTCGGAGCCGGGGACCGGGAGGGTATGCGCAAAAGTATCGGAAGCGCAGCCATCCTGTCGGTGATCGTGACAATCGTGATGACGGCAGTCAGTATGGCCAGCATGGACAGGCTGCTTCGGGTGATGAATACTCCGGAAGATATTTTTGATATGACGAAGGAATATATTATGATCATCTGTGCGGGAATTGCCTGCAATGTATTGTATAACCTGTTGTCCAGTATCCTGCGTGCCATCGGCAACAGTGTGGTGCCGTTAGTATTGCTGGTGATCGCTTCGGTGACGAATATTGTCTTGGATTATGTACTGATCGTTTACGGTCATATGGGAGTGGGCGGTGCAGCTTATGCTACCATCATTTCTCAGGGATTGTCCGGTGTACTGTGTCTGATTTATATTATTAAGAGAGTACCTACACTGCATATCCGTCCGGAGCATTGCAGACTGGAAAGTCAGTGTGTGAAAAATCAGCTGACCGTGGGAATTCCCATGGCACTGCAGTTTTCCATTACAGCTATCGGTACTATTCTGGTACAGGCAGCACTGAATCTGCTGGGTTCTACCGTGGTGGCATCTTATTCTGTGTCCTGCAAGGTGGAACAGCTGGTGACACAGCCCTTTGCTGCAATGGGTGTGACTATGGCAACTTACTGTGCGCAGAACCGCGGCATCAATGATCTGAACCGGATTCGTAAGGGCGTGAAAGCTGCCAATATCATGTCCGGTGTCTATGCGGTGCTTGTCTACGGACTGGTATATATAGCACTTCCTTATATTGTACCGCTGTTCATCTCCGAACAGGTTGAGATGGTATGTGGATATGCCAGAACGTATATTACGATCTGCGGCATGTTCTTCATTCCGCTGGGAATGATATTTATCTTCCGAAATGCGCTGCAGGGCTGTGGCTTCGGCTTCATGCCCATGATGGGCGGTGTGGTGGAATTGTTGAGCCGTGGTATCGTGGCTTTTGCGGCAGCGCATCTGATGAGTTATGTGGGTGTGTGCTTTGCCAATGCCTCAGCCTGGCTGACCGCAGGTATTTTCCTCTGGATCGCTTATCATTTCCTTATGAAGAAGATGGTGAGGGACAAAAAGGGTCATGAGGAACGGATGCTGGCAGAAGCAATGCAGTAATGCAGTAAAACGGCTCAGGGCAGGATCTTTTCAAAAAACAGTCCTGCCAGGAACCACCAGGGAGCATAGTCCAGCCGGATGATCCGGTGGATGTGGAAACGGCTTTTACCGTAATCCCAGGGGCAGAGACCATGCTTCCACAATAGGCGCCCACTGAGATATTCCACGGTGAAGATCATAGCCATATAGAACAGCCCGCGCCCGGGACGACTGATATTCAGGTGCTCAAAAAGCCGTTTGAAGGGTGCAAGCAGGCAGGCGGAGCCGTAGATAGGGAACATCCACAGGGAAGTATTACCGGTAAGACGCAGATCCCTGCGCCGAAGGGAGTGCAGCGCTGTGAACAGGATTTCCATGCACCAGCCGCACAGCCCGCACAGGAGAAAGCTCCTGCCGAAGGTTTTAAAAGAGTTTGCGAAGGATTTTGTCATTTTCATGGACATAGTATATGAAATTTTCAGCATATGATACGGGAGAGATTGCTATGAACTATCAGGAAGCAATGGAATATATGGAAAAAGTGGGAACCTACGGCATCGTTCCGGGGCTGGACAGCATCCGGGAACTGTGCAGAAGACTGGGAAATCCGCAGGATGAATTAAAATTTGTGCATATTGCGGGAACCAACGGAAAAGGATCCACACTTGCCTATATTTCCAGCATCTTACAGGCGGCCGGATACCGTGTGGGAAAATATATATCACCTGTTATTATTGAATATTGTGAAAAAATCCAGATCGGAAAGCAGAAGATCACGCATAAGGATCTGTGTGAAGGACTGGAGATCATAAAAAAGCATTGTGCTGCTATGGTAAGTGACGGCTTCCATCATCCGACGCCTTTTGAGATTGAGACAGCGCTGGCTTTTTGGTATTTCCGGGAAAAACAGTGTGATATCGTCGTACTGGAGACCGGTATGGGCGGCAGGGAGGATGCTACAAATCTGATCACGACCACGCAGGTGGCGGTACTGGCTTCCATCGGTATGGATCATATGAAATTCTTAGGGAACAGTCTGGAGGAGATCGCAGCACACAAGACCGGAATCTGTAAGCCGGGATGTCAGGTGGTCTCCATGTGGCAAAAGGAAGCGGCACAAAAGGTTGTGGAGCAGACGGCGGCAGCGCTTGGCTGCATGCTGACCATCGCAGATGTGGCAAATGCAAAGCATGTGAAATACGGACTGAAAAAGCAGACCTTCGATTATGGAAATTATAAAAAGCTGGAGATCACCCTTGCGGGGAAATTCCAGGTAGCAAATGCTGTGCTGGCGGTAGAAGCGGTGCAGGCTCTGGGAAAATGCGGCTATGAGATCAAAGAGAGCGCTGTCCGGAAGGGCCTGCAGGAGACGACCTGGATCGGACGGCTGCAAATACTGGAAGAACACCCGTTATTTATAGTGGACGGCGCGCATAACGAGGATGCAGCCGCAAAACTTGCGGATTCCATAGAATTCTATTTTACAAACAAAAGAATTATCTATATAATGGGAATGTTAAAGGACAAGGAAGTGGACCGCGTGATCGCGCTGACGGAGAAGTATGCGGATCAGATTCTCACGGTGACACCTCCGGACAATCCCAGAGCCATGCATGCTTATGATCTGGCAACGGAGGTGGCAAAGGTACACCCCAATGTGACGGCGGTGGACAGCCTGGAAGAGGCAGTGGAGCTTAGTCACCTGCTGGCAGGACGGGATGATGTGATATTGTGCTTCGGCTCTCTCTCTTATCTGGGAAGAATCCTGAAGCTCATGGAGAAGAGACAGACAGCAGGGAATAAACGGAAAGCGAAGCGGTGAAAATGGTAGATCAGAAGAAAGTACAGGAAGCAATAAAGCTTTTACTGGAAGGAATCGGGGAAGATACCGATAGAGAAGGACTGAAGGAGACACCGGAGCGGATCGGCAGGATGTATGAAGAGATCTGCGGCGGTATGGATCAGGATGCGGGAGAGCATCTGTCGAAGGTCTTCTCCGTAGACAATAACGAGATGGTACTGGAGAAGGATATTACCTTCTATTCTATGTGCGAGCATCATCTGATGCCTTTTTACGGCAAAGCTCATGTTGCGTATATCCCCGATGGCAAGGTTGTGGGTCTGAGTAAGCTTGCCAGGACTGTGGAGGTATATGCCAGAAGATTACAGATCCAGGAGCGGATGACGGCGCAGATCGCCGATGATATCATGAAATATCTGGCACCTCAGGGAGTTATGGTAATGTTGGAAGCAGAGCATATGTGCATGACCATGCGCGGGATCAAAAAGCCCGGCAGCCAGACCATTACCATGGTGACAAGGGGAGTCTTTGCGGAGAATAAGGAATTGCAGGACAGATTCTTACAGCTGGTGAACCGATAGAAATTATGAAGACCGGAGGAAGCTGCGGAAAGACCGGATCGAAATGGGGGAACTCCTGTGGACAGAATTGATAAAATATTAAATCATGATTTATTTTTATACCATTTAGGAAAGAATAATGCGGCAGAAGCAGACAGACGCTTCTGCCGTCATAGTATGGTACATTTTCTGGATGTGGCCAGGATCGGGACGATCATAGCTCTGGAGGAAGGACTGGAACTGGACCGGGAGTGGATCTATGCGGCGGCATTGCTCCATGATTGCGGGAAGCATGAACAGTACGAGAACGGCACGCCTCATGAGCAGGCCAGTGCCCGGATCGCACCGGAGATCCTTAAGGACTGTGGGTTTGACGATAAAGAAACGGATGTTATTGTAACTGCAATCTCACGGCACAGAGATCCCGAGGCCGCGAAAGAGAAGAACCTAAACGGCGTTCTTTACCGGGCGGACAAGGCAAGCCGTGCCTGCTTCGCCTGCGATGCGGAGAAGGATTGCAACTGGAAAGACGGCAAGAAGAACCTGGCGATCAGGTACTGAGTGCAACAGGCTGAACCGAGAAATTCGCAAAGCTGTGCCCGGTAGGGGAACATATCCGAACAAAAAATAATACAAACATGAGGGAGAAAACAAATGAAGATTGGCAACAGAGAGTTTCAGACCAAAGGACATACTTATGTAATGGGGATCCTGAATGTGACCCCGGATTCTTTTTCCGACGGAGGAAAGTGGAATGACAGAGACCGGGCATTGAAGCATGTGGAAGAAATGATCGCTGAGGGGATGGATATTGTGGATATCGGCGGAGAATCCACCAGACCGTGGGGTTATACCCTGTTATCTGATGAGGAGGAGATTGCCAGAGTCGTACCCATGATCGAGTCGGTGAAGGCAAATTTTGACATTCCCATTTCCCTGGACACCTACAAAAGCGGTGTGGCAGAGGCGGGAATCCGTGCGGGGGCGAATCTCATCAATGATATCTGGGGCTTGAAATATGATAATCGTATGGCAGAGGTCATTGCGAAGAGCGGTCTGCCCTGTTGTCTGATGCATAACCGTAAAGAAGCGGATTATCGGGATTTCATGCAGGATGTGGCAGCGGATCTGGCGGACACGATCCATTTGGCGGAAGCGGCAGGCATCGCGGATGAGAAGATCATCTTAGACCCCGGGGTGGGCTTCGGCAAGACCTATGAGAACAATCTGGAGATCATCAACTGTCTGGAAGAACTGAATATGTTCGGTTATCCGTTGCTTTTAGGATGCAGCCGCAAATCCGTGATCGGACTGACACTGGATCTGCCGGTGACGGAGAGAGTGGAGGGAACGCTGGTGACTACCATGTTCGGCGTCCAAAAGGGATGTATGTTTGTCCGGGTGCATGATGTGAAAGAAAATGTCCGCACCATTAAAATGTGTGAGGCTATTTTAAACAGTGGAAAATAAAAAGCTCTGAAAAGGTATCGGGAAAGGCGGAGTCAGCAAATGAGAAATGAGAATCGGAAAGATCAGATCCGTATCGAAGAACTGGAAGTATATGCGCATCACGGCGTATATCCGGAAGAAAATGAAAAAGGACAGCATTTTTACGTGAATGCCACCCTGTATACAAACACCCGCCCGGCGGGAATAGCGGATGATCTGCGCCTTTCCACCAATTACGGAGAGGTCTGCCAGTTTATTACGGAGTTTATGCAGCAGCATACCTTTCAGCTGATCGAAACGGTGGTGGAGTGGACTGCCTATGAGGTATTGCAGCATTTCCCGCTGGTACAGGGACTGGATCTGGAGATCCGTAAACCTGAAGCGCCGATTCCACTGCCCTTTGGCAGCGTGTCTGTGGCAATCCACAGGGAATGGCATGAGGCCTATATTGCCGTAGGTTCCAATATGGGAGACAGCAGAGAGCATATCGCGAAGGCACTGGGCCAGCTGGAGAAGCATAAGGACATACAGGTCACGAAAGTATCGGGACTGCTGGAGACATTGCCTTACGGCGGTGTGGAACAGGACAATTTTGTAAACGGAATGTTTGAGATCCGGACATTGCTGACACCGGAAGAACTGTTGCGGGAACTGCATAAGATCGAGGCCTCGGAAGGACGGGAACGGAAGATCCACTGGGGCCCCCGGACACTGGATCTGGATATTATTTTCTATGATGACTTGATCTACAGCTCCGAGGATCTGGTGATCCCGCATGTAGATATGGAGAACCGTTATTTTGTACTGAAGCCATTAAGTGAGCTGGCACCGAATTTCCGTCATCCCATTACTCACAAGACCGTAGCACAGATACTGGCGGAGCTTCCCGTGGATCTCACGGAAGGAAGCGAAGCGTAAAGCGGGCACAGAGACCAATGAACAAACCGGTCACCAGACCGCTGAGAAGCAAAAACGGCAGATAGACAAGCACGGCGGGAACGGAAGTCAGCAGAAACGCCACTCCAATCTGCCCCAGATTGTGAAAAACAGCACCTGTCATGCTTGCGAGGAACAGGTAATTCCCATGCAACAGCAGCTTCACAAGCAACATGGCAAACAGGCAGAGTATACCGCCGGACAGGCTGTACAGGAGACTCATGGCCTGCCCGAAGAACATGGTCGCTAAAAGGATCCGCACCAGAAGCACGAAAAAGGCGTCTTTTGCGGAATATTTCCATAGAACAACAAGCGTTATTATATTGGAAAGCCCCAGCTTGATGCCCGGGATCGGGACAATGGGGGGCAGAGCACTTTCCACGGCATACAGCGCCAGTGCAATGGCCGCCAACAGAGAAAGCGTCGTCAGTTTTCTGGTAGTTACAGGTGGTTTCATAAAAATCTCCGTGTTTTCGTAATTCGTAAGATCTGCGGTGTTTTAGGGCCGTGGGATTTAATACCGTGGAGGTTTGGCATCAGGGGGTTAGCACCGGATGATTTCGAGTTGTGGATTAGGGCATCGTGTGGTTAGAATCATGCAGGCAAAAATGGTATTCTGTCAATAGGTCACGCCGTCCGGAACCGGTGCAGTGTCATCCGGAACGGAAACCTCTTCTCTGACCCGGATCACCAGCCGATTGGGCAGACAGGTGATGGGGAGCAGGGAGGTGCTGATAAATCCCTGATGCACGCAGATCTGATCCGGACAGGACGCAGAGACGATGGCAATGCTGCCCGGACGGACACAGACGGTATTCGTGGCACCGGCATTCCCGGAGACCTCAAAGGTATATTCGGCGGTCACCGTATCCAGACGGATGGTCTGCAATAATTCGCCGTTCTGATAGAGATCGGCATAGAGAGCCTGACCGTTTTCTACGGAACTGTGCGAGACTACATAGATCCGCACTACGCAAAGGACAGCTATTACAAGCAGAGCGGTGGTAAGGAGAACTGCTTTTTTTCGATCATTCATGGAAAGATTCATAGGAATAAGGAACTCCTTTCTGATGAGAACAGTATAGCAAAAGGAATGAAAAAAATGAAGAAGTATTTGAAAACGCCCCGGGTGTTGCGGCGGGCAACGTTACTGGCAATGCTCCCGGTGTTTTTTCTGGCGGGATGCGGGCAGAAAACGGAATGCGAAAAAAGCATAGATACCGCCATGGGAACCGTGATCTCCCAGACCGTTTATGTTACCGGAAATTCCGCAACCACAACAAATAGTGAAATAAATAAGAAAATAACAGATGTTCTTTTACAAAAACTAAACGATCTGGAACAAAAAGAACTTTCCTGGAGACTGGAAAGTGCGGAAGTGGCGCGGATCAATGCAGCCGCTGGAGAAGGGCAGACCTCCGTATCTCCTGTGATGGCTGAGTGGCTGGGAAGATGCCGGCAGATCTCAGAGGAGAGTGCCGGGGCCTTTGATGTCAGTATCGGCCGGCTCAGCCGTCTGTGGGACATTGATACCTGGGCGGCTGCCGGAGATTCCGGGGATTATGAACTGCCGAGGCAGGAAGAGATCGCGGAGGCTCTTGCCACCACAGGCTGGCAGAAAATTCAGTTGGAACAACAGGCGGACGGGGATTCGGTGAGCATTCCCGCAGAAATGCAGTTGGATCTGGGAGCTATGGGAAAAGGTGTGGCGCTGGATGAGATCCTTAAGATACTGGAAGCGCATCCGGAGGTAAGTGGTGCCGTGATTTCCGTGGGCGGCAGCATCCTGACTTACGGAAGCAAGCCGGAGGGCGGAGCCTGGCAGATCGCAGTGACAGATCCGCTAGATCCTTCGGAAAGTGTGGGCGTGCTGACACTGGACGGAGGGCACTGTGTATCCACATCGGGAGATTATGAACGCTATGTGGAAGTGGATGGTGTCAGATATCATCACATACTGGATCCACGGACCGGATCACCGGCCCACAGTGATGTGGCGGGGGTCACCATCGTGACGAAGGACGGATTCTTAAGTGATGCCCTGTCTACGGCCTGCTTTGTACTGGGACAGGAGGAAGGCCAGAAACTTCTGGAAAAGTATGATGCGGAAGGATTGTTCATCGACCATGAGGGAACGATCACCATGACAGAGGGCATGCAGCAATATTTTCATTTGTCGAATTCGCAGAAATAGTGTATAGTAAATATAGTTAACCGTAGATAACAGTCAGTGCAGAAAACCTCTGTTGAGAGAGGGATCACAGAGTAAATAATGGAGAAATAAAATGGAAGAGAAGAACAGTTATCTTTCCGCAGATCCGGAAACCATCCGGCAGATCGATGAGAAGATGCCGCCGGAGGAGGAGTTACAGGATCTGGCAGAATTTTTTAAAGTATTTGGAGATGCTACAAGACTGAAGATCTTGTCGGTGCTGCTGTGCTCCGAAATGTGTGTGTATGACATAGCCACTCTGCTTGGTATGTCACAGTCTGCCATTTCCCATCAGTTACGGGTATTGAAGCAGATGGATCTGGTGAAGAACCGCAGAGACGGCAAGACGATCTTTTATGCACTGGCGGATGACCATATCATCACGATTCTGAATCAGGGCCTGAACCATATCGAGGAAGGTTAAAATCAATTTGCAACGGGAACGAAAAATAAGAGCCGCAGGCGGAATGTCTGCGGCTCTTGCTATGTTATTATTCTGTAACTATTCAGAGCAGTATTCGCAAAATCGCATCTTCGATGCTTTCTTTTTGCTCATACAAGCTGCTTCGCCAAAGAAATATTAGCGGATGCTCTTACAAATGCAAGCATCCGACGAACATCCGCTGATATTTCATGGCTCTGAATCGTTACATTATTTTTTCAAAGCATCCAGCGAGGCCTGTCTGGCTGCGTCAAATCCGCTGTAGCTCTGACTGCCTAATGGAGAGTGATACCAGGAAGAGTCATCTCCGAACATCTGGAAATAGACATACTGGGATGTCATATTGATGGCAGTATAATTGCCTTCGGCAATGACCCAGGAGTCGCTTCCGTCATCCCGCATGCATTTCAGGCAGGCTTCTTCGCCGTTCACCTGATAGTACACATAACCGTAACCCACATTGAAGCAGTCGATTCGTTCGTTGGTCAGGACTTCGATCTCATTCCGGGACAGGGAGTAACGACACAGGCGGTAATCATTTTCCACATCCATATAGTAGACGTAATCCCCCTGTACGATGGGATACCACAGATTGCCGTCCCATACGGTGGAAACTCCGTCCGTTGCGGTATTCATGGCATAGAGATAATGGTTGTCCTGTGTACCGTTGTAATAAATGGTGCCGTTTACGGCGCTGGCGGGATTGATCTCGAAGCTGGCCAGCTCTGTCTTATCGGATTTATCGATCTTCATACGGTAAAATAATGGCCCGTTATCATCCACGGTCATAATATAGAGGTTGCTTCCCACCAGCTGTGCGGTGGAAATGGGATCTCTGGTAAGTCCTGTGACGTCGCTGCCGTTTAGCTTACAGCGGTTGAAGGAACGCACAGTTCGCAGAGCACCGATCCCGGCATCCCCGGAAGCTCCGGTCTGATAATAGTAGAGGAATTTACCGCCAGCCAGGATATTTTGTACGGAGGCATTCCCCAGTTTTTTGATGTCCTGTTCGGAAGGGTCCATGGAGTACAGGGTGTCGCTGTCATAGACATTGGCAAAATACACTTTTCCATCATACTCGCAGAAGTAGCCGGAATTGTTCAGATTTCCGGCGGTGTTCCCCACGGTCTCCGGGGGATTGTCAGGGATCCGGTCTCCCACGATGGCAAATGCACCGATGATGATCACGAACAGAAGAAAAGGAATCAGAATCAATAAGGCTTTTTTATCTTTCATAAGCAATCCTTCTTTATGTAAAATGAAATGTAAAGTTTTTGTAATATCTAATATTATACCTTGGTTCTTGCTTGCTAACAAGGAAAAAGTGAGATAGAATGTAACTATTCTGAATAGTTACATTTGGAGTCAGCGGATTCCGAATGTTTGAGAATTGCGGGAGCTGCTTTGCAGCGGAGCAATTCGTGGATATCAGTTAAGTTAAGGAGAACAGCATGGATTTATCACAGTTGAGACAACAGATCGACACCATTGACCGGCAGATCGTGGATCTCTATGAGAAGCGCATGGATGTCAGCAGACAGGTGGCGGAATATAAAATAGAGACCGGCAAAAAAGTATTTGACAAACAGAGAGAGCAGGAGAAGATCGCCGGAGTCAAGGCACTGACCCATAATGATTTCAACAGCCACGGCGTGGAGGAACTGTTTGAACAGATCATGTCCATGAGCAGAAAGCTCCAGTACCAGCTGCTGGCAGCCCATGGCAGTGAAGGCAGACTCCCCTTCATCGGTGTGGATGAACTGGAGACCGAGTGTGCCAGAGTGGTCTATCAGGGTGCGGAAGGTTCCTATTCCCAGGCAGCCATGCGGAAATTTTTTGGCGAGAATGTCAATGCATTCCATGTGGAATCCTTCCGGGATGCCATGAGTTCCATTGATGAAGGCAGTGCGGATTTTGCCGTACTTCCCATTGAAAATTCCACGGCGGGCATTGTCAATGAAATCTACGATCTGCTGGTGGAATTCGAAAACTACATCGTGGGAGAGCAGGTGATCCCCATTGAACACTGCCTGCTGGCACTGCCCGGCACGAAGATGGAAGAGATCAAAAGAGTCTATTCCCATCCCCAGTCCCTGATGCAGAGCGCCAGATACCTCTCCGAGCATGACTGGCAGCAGATCAGCATGCAGAACAACGCTTTCGCAGCACTGAAGGTGGCAAAGGACAAGGATCAGACTCAGGCGGCCATCGCCAGCGAATATGCGGGCCAGACCTACGGACTGGAGATTCTGGAAAAAGGGATCAACGATTCCGACAGCAACTCCACCCGTTTCATCATTGTGACGAACCAGAGGATCTTCCGCAAAAATGCCAACAAGATCAGCCTGTGTCTGGAAATCCCCCATGAGAGCGGATCCCTGTACCACATTCTGTCCCATTTTATCTACAACAATCTGAACATGACCAAGATCGAGAGCCGTCCCATTCCCGACCGGAATTGGGAGTATCGTTTCTTTATCGATTTTGAGGGGAACCTTGCGGACAGCGCAGTGAAGAACGCACTGCGGGGACTCAGAGAAGAAGCCCGCAGCATGAAGATACTGGGCAATTATTAAGCATAACAACTATTCAGAAACCCATTCGCAAAACCGCCTCTGCGAGGCTTACTTAAATAACATGCCTGCATGTTATTTGCTCATGTGGTTACTTCGCCCATTGGCTCTGAATAGTTAAAACATATAAAACAAGAAGGTTAGACATATGAGAGAAAAAGAACTGATCGTATACCGTGATTTCGAGGACGGAGAACTGCTGTATGACATGGCGTTCCTCATGTCCCATTACGATGACGAATATTACAACACGGAAGATATGGCGGCACTCTTTTACGAGTGCATTCATGATTTGATCGATCTGGCAGGTAATTACGGTTTCCACGGGAATCTGTGGCACTGCTATCTGGCCAATCTCCTGGTGAATAACGAGAACAGCTACAGCTGTGGCTGCGAGATCCGCGGAGAGATCGTCGGTTCCATCAACGATGCGGCACTGCATGACATCCGCATTTTCAAGGAATTCTATGACTTTGATTTTGCACCCATGATGGAGCAGCTTCATGTGCCGGAATTTTCCATCATTGAAAATTATGCCAGCAGCATGCAGGAGAGCAAGGTGTACAATAAGAGAATTTGTGCCCGCATCTGTGAACTGGCGGAAAAGTTCTGCGCAGACGGAACGGCCGAGGAGATGAAGGTTACACTGACCCAGTTCTATAAGGAATACGGTGTCGGCAAATTCGGCCTGCACAAGTCCTTTCGCATTACCCATGACGAGGAGGGTGTACATATCGTTCCAATTTTGAACATTGCCCATGTGAAACTGGATGATCTGGTAGGTTACGAGCTTCCCAAGAAAAAACTGGTAGACAATACCGAGGCTTTTGTAAACGGTAAAAAGGCCAACAACTGCCTGCTGTTCGGTGATGCGGGAACCGGTAAATCTTCCAGCATCAAAGCCATTGCCAATGAATATTATGACAGGGGTCTGCGTATTATCGAGGTCTACAAGCATCAGTTCCAGGATCTGAACACGGTCATCAGCCAGATCAAGAACCGCAATTACAAATTTATCATTTATATGGATGACCTGAGCTTCGAAGAGTTCGAGATCGAATACAAATACTTAAAGGCTGTCATCGAGGGTGGTCTGGAGAAAAAGCCGGAGAACGTCCTGATCTATGCTACTTCCAACCGTCGCCATCTCATCCGCGAGAACTACAGTGACAAGGAGGAGACCAGAGAGGATATGCACACCAGCGATACCGTACAGGAGAAGCTGTCGCTGGTATACCGTTTCGGCGTGACCATTTATTTCGGTGCTCCCAACAAAAAGGAATTCCAGAATATCGTGAAGACTCTGGCGGAGCGCTATCATGTGGAGATGCCGGAAGAGGAACTTTTACTGGAAGCCAACAAATGGGAACTGTCCCACGGCGGACTGTCCGGAAGAAGTGCCCAGCAGTTCATTGATTACCTGTTAGGAAAGTGAGGAACCTTATGAGTGTAAAAACCTTCGCAGCCATTGATGTGGGCAGCTTTGAACTCACCATGAAAATATTTGATCTCTCCGGGAAAAATACCATGCGGGAGATCGACTGTATCCGCCAGCGAATCGACCTGGGCTCGGACACCTATGCCCACGGGAAGATTAGCAATGAGAAAATAGATGACCTGTGTCATACTTTGAAAGAATTTGCACAGATCATGGCATCCTACAAGGTGACAGCTTACAAAGCCTACGGTACCAGTGCCATCCGGGAGACGGAAAATACCCTGATCCTACAGGATCAGATTGAACAGCGTACCGGCATCTGGGTGGAGACCTTAAGCAACTCCGAACAGCGTTTCCTGGATTACAAGTCCATTGCCTCCAAGGGAGAGACTTTCCGCAGAATCATTGAAGAAAAGACGGCGATCCTGGACATCGGCGGGGGTAGTATCCAGATTTCCCTGTTCGACAAGGATACACTGGTCTCCACGCAGAACCTGCGGCTGGGGGTACTGCGGCTGCAGGAACTGCTGAATCATCTGAACGCGGGCAGCACTCAGATGGAGCGTCTGGTGGACGAACTGGCTACGGCACAGCTGGATGATTACAAGAAGCTGTATCTCAAGGACCGCGAGATCAAAAATATCATCATCGTGGACGATTACCTGTCTCCCTGGGCGGTGCGCAAGGCTCACGAGCGGGGAGAAGTCAATGCCGTAGTGGATCGCAAGGCATTTTCCCAGCTGATGGAAGCCCTTCGTACCAAAGGCACCACGGAGTTGGCGAAGCGGATGGATATTGCGGAGGAGAAAGTGCCTCTGGTGTACATCAGTGCCATTCTGACCAGACGAATTGCAGAACTCATGGGCGCGGAACTGGTCTGGGCACCGGGCGTGACACTCTGCGACGGCATCGCCTATGAGTATGCGGAGCAGAACAAAATGTTCCGTGGCGAGCATGATTTTGCGGAGGATATTATCGCCTGCGCACTGAATATCAGCAAGCGCTACAATGGCAGCAGTAAGAGAGCGGATACCCTGGAACATATCACTACCACGATTTTTGACAGTATGAAAAAAGTGCATGGCATGGGGCAGAGAGAACGCCTGTATCTGCGGCTGGCCGCTATTTTGCACGACTGTGGAAAATATATCAGCCTGCTCAATGTCGGCGAGGCTTCCTATGACATCATCATGGCAACGGAAATGATCGGATTGTCTCATATGGAGCGGGAAATCGTGGCCAACGTGGTAAGGTTTAACCACAGCGATTTCGTCTATTATGGGCAGGCACAGGAGCGCCCTATGGGACTGGATAAGGCGAGCTACTTAACGGTTGCCAAACTGACTGCCATCTTACGTCTGGCCAACAGCCTTGACTGCAGCCACAAACAGAAAATGAAAGGTGTCAAGGCCGTTTTACAGGAGAATGAACTGATTCTGAAGGTGGACACCCAGGAAGATATTACGCTGGAAAAGGGATTCTTCCAGACCAGCACGGAATTTTTCAAGGAAGTATACAGCATTACCCCGGTGATCCGGCAGAAAAAGAAATTTTAAGGGAGGCAGCAGGGAAAAATGGAAATCGATTTTAAAGATCCGAAATATTATACCAACCGGGAACTGAGCTGGGTACTGTTCGACTATAGAGTGTTGAACGAGGCCAGAGACAAGAGCATCCCATTGTTCGAACGGTTGAAATTTTTAAGCATCACAGCATCGAACCTGGATGAATTTTTCATGATCCGCGTGGCATCTTTAAAGGATATGGAAAATGCGGGTTATACCAAAAAAGACATTGCGGGCATGACTCCCACGGAGCAGTTAAAAGCGCTGCATGTGGCGATCCATGAACTGGTGGATCTGCAATATTCCACCTATAACCGTTCTCTGCTCCCGCTTCTGGAGAAAAACGGGCTGCATATTGTCAGAGAGCATGAGCAGCTGACGGCGGAGGAAGCAACGTATGTGGATCAGTATTTTCAGGAAAATGTGTATCCTGTGCTGACCCCCATGGCCGTGGACTCTTCCAGACCGTTCCCTCTGATTCGCAACAAATCTCTGAACATCGGAGCCATGGTGCGGAAGAAAAACAGTGACGGGGAACTGGAATTCGCCACCGTGCAGGTGCCCAGTGTCCTGAGCCGTGTGGTACGGATCCCGTCTAAGGGCAAGGCCTGCAAGATCATTCTGTTAGAAGAGATCATTGAGCGGAACATGGATAAGCTGTTCCTGAATTATGATATTGTTTGTGCCCATCCTTTCCGTATCATGCGAAATGCGGATCTGAGCATTGATGAGGATGAGGCGGCAGACCTGTTAAAGGAGATCGAAAAGCAGTTAAAGAAGCGTCAGTGGGGCGAAGCCATCCGCCTGGAAGTGGAAAGCGGCATGGATAAGCGGCTGCTGAAGATCATTAAGAAGGAATTGAACATCGAGCCCGAGAATATTTATGAAATCGACGGACCGTTGGATCTGACTGTATTGATGAAGATCTACGGGCTGGAGGGCTTTGACCATTTAAAGACTCCCAAGTATGAGCCCCAGCAGTCACCGGAACTTCCCGCAGGCTGCAATATTTTCGAGGAGATCCGTAAGGGAGATATCCTCTTACATCATCCGTTCCAGAGCTTTACGCCGGTGGTGGATTTCATCCGTCAGGCGGCGAGAGATCCGGAAGTACTGGCTATCAAACAGACCTTGTATCGTGTCAGCGGCAATTCTCCCATTATTGCGGCATTGGCTCAGGCCGCCGAGAACGGCAAGCAGGTCACAGTACTGGTGGAACTGAAAGCCCGTTTCGATGAGGAAAATAATATCGTCTGGGCGAGAATGCTGGAAAAAGCAGGCTGTCATGTTATCTACGGACTGGTGGGATTAAAGACTCATTCCAAGATCACACTGGTGGTCCGCAGAGAAGAGGATGGCATCCGCAGATATGTCCATCTGGGTACCGGTAACTATAACGATGCTACGGCGAAGTTGTATACGGATGTGGGAATGTTGACCTGTGCGGAACGCATCGGAGAGGATGCCACGGCAGTGTTCAACATGCTGTCCGGGTATTCGGAGCCGTTGTTCTGGAACAAACTGGCATTGGCACCGTTATGGCTGAAGGATAAGTTCCTGCATCTGATCGAGCGGGAGAAAAATTATGCGCTGGAGGGCAAGAATGCCCATATCATTGCGAAGATGAACTCTCTCTGCGACAAGGATATTATCCGTGCCCTGTATGAGGCAAGTGCAGCAGGCGTGAAGATCGAACTGATCGTTCGAGGCATCTGCTGCCTGAAGGTGGGTATCCCGGGTGTCAGCGAGAATATCAGTGTCCGCTCCATCGTCGGTAATTTCCTGGAACATAGCCGTATTTTTTATTTTGCAAATGATGACCATTATGAGATCTATTGTGGAAGTGCCGACTGGATGCCCCGTAATCTGGAGCGTCGTGTGGAGATCCTCTTCCCGGTAGATCGCCCGGAGCTGAAGGAAGAGTTATTACATATTCTGAACAGTCAGCTGAAGGATAATGTGAAGGCTTCTATTTTACAGCCGGATGGCAGCTATGAGAAGCAGGACAAGAGAGGAAAGCAGCTGTTTAACTCTCAGGATGCTTTCTGCCTGGAGGCCATTCAAAAAGCAAAGGAGGCTGCGGGAGAGTCTGCCATCGAAAGCAGAACTTTTATCCCGGAGACACATCATGAATAAGAAGATCATACTGGCATCCGCCTCCCCCAGGAGGCGGGAGCTTCTGACACAGATCGGACTGGATTTCGATGTTGTGGTCAGCGAGACCGAGGAAAAGATCACCTCTACAGAGCCTGCGAAAGTGGTGGAAGAACTGTCCGCACAGAAGGCAGAAGCGGTGTGGGAGAAACTTGCGGAAAGTGGTGTCTGTGATCCGGAACAGAAAAGTGGAGAAACTACGATGACGGACACCCTTGTGCTGGGAGCCGATACTGTGGTCGCCTGCGACGGCAAGATTCTGGGTAAGCCTGCGGATTCGGAAGCTGCGGCAGCCATGCTTACTATGCTGCAGGGCAGAGGACATGAGGTATACACAGGCGTGACGATCCTCTATGAGGAAAACGGTGAGAGGAAGACGCTGACTTTCCATGAGAAGACCACAGTGCATTTTTATCCTATGACCGATGCACAGATCCGGGAATATGTGGCTACCGGGGATCCGATGGACAAGGCGGGAGCCTATGGTATTCAGGGATTCTGCGCCAGATATATCCGCGGTATCGAGGGCGATTACAACAATGTGGTAGGCCTTCCCGTGGGAAGAGTCTATCAGGAACTGCATGGATTGAGATTAGTGTAGGAGAACAGAATGAAGAAAGCAGCAATTTTTGACCTGGACGGAACCTTATCTGATTCTATTATGAGCATGAAATACAGCGGAGACAAGACCATGGCGGAATTCGGCTATGGACCTTTCTCGGTACAGGATTATAAATATTTTGTGGGAGACGGTGCCGCCAATCTGGTAAAGCGGGCACTGATCAAGGGTGGCGATACGGAACTTACCCATTTTGAAGCAGCCTATGCCAGATACAAGGAGATCTTCCAGGCGAACTGTATGTATCAGGTGAAGCCCTATGAGGGAATTCCGGAACTGCTGGAAGAGTTGAAGAAACGTGGAATGAAGATCGCCGTATTATCCAATAAGCCCCACCATGCCACCGTAGATGTCATTGAGAGTTTATTTGGTAAGGGCTATTTCGATGTAGTGCAGGGACAGGTGGACGGCGTGCCCATCAAGCCCGATCCCGCCGGAGTCTTCCGCATCTTAGACCAGTTCGGTTTCACCGCAGACGAAGTACTCTACATGGGAGATACCGCTACAGACATGAAGACCGGCAAGGCGGCAGGCGCCTTCACTGTAGGAGTCCTCTGGGGCTTCCGCAACCGCAAGGAACTGGAAGAAGGCCACGCCGATGCTATTATCGCCCACCCGTTGGAATTGTTGAAGTATTGCGAATAATTGAAAGTTAGTTAAATACATTGGCAAAATCCACGAACTCCCGGAGCATGCGATACACATGTCTCGATGTAAGGTCTCCGGATGTGAATTTTCTACGAAAAGTGATGAGTAGTTCTCGTCATGACGGGGCCGCCTACAGTCGACATCCATGTCGACAATCGGCTGACGCGGACATCGTGTCCGCTTTCCCCCTGCCTTTCAGCACTTTTCTAGAAAATATCAACATCCTTCGACAAACATCTTCGACATGGCACCGCATACGCCGGGAGTTCTGCGTTTTGGAAAGCTTTCAAAAAACCAGTAGCCCCGGCTGGGTATAAGAATAAGCAGTGCCGCGTTTCTTATACCCTGCCAAGGGCTACGGGGATTTGATAGCATTTCTTCACTAACTCTCTATTTACATCTATATAGAATTGCTAATTGACGTAATCTTATATCCATATTATTATGAAAATAAATAAGACATTTTTGTAAGAATTTGGAGGTAATAGCATGCGAGAGTATGATGATGCGGTACTGGAATGCTTCCTGGACAAACAGCTCCAGCTTTTTCCGGAAGCTGTAGCAGAGACACTGGATGAGGCAGAAGATTTTCTGGAAGAGTGCATGGCAGTCGTGGTAGATTCCGTGGAGGATGTCATTGAGTATTTTGATGAGGCCGGCATGGATGTGGACGGCGCTGTGGATGATGAGATTCTGGAGGCAGATGAAGTATTCGATATCGGAGACGGCAGATATCTGATCGTAGAAGCGTAGAACCGAAGATTATTGTACACAGAAACTGGAATGAACCGGAGCTCTCCGACATATATATGTTGGAGGGCTTCTTTGCGTAAGTCTCCTGTAAAAATCTCTTCCCCATTTGTAGGGAATGCGTTATAATGAAATAATGGACTTTTACAGAAAGGTATGGTAAGGAAAATGTTAGAAGGACAAAAATGTCTGGTCATCGGCTCCGGCATCAGCGGGATCGGTGCAGTGGCTTTATTGGAAAAATATCATGCAGACGTGGTTCTGTATGACAGCAGTGATAAATTGACAAAGGAAGATCTGGAGGCGAAGCTTCCCGGGGAAAGCAAGGCAGTCTGTATCGCCGGAGAACTGCCGGAGGAGGTAGAACTGAGCATTCAGGCAACCGTTTTAAGCCCCGGAGTACCTACGGATATTCCGCTGGTGAACCGTATGAGGGACCGTGGGGTACAGATTCTGGGAGAGATCGAACTGGGATTCCTTGCGGAGCAAGGCAGAGTGATCGCCATTACCGGCACTAACGGCAAGACTACAACCACCACACTGACCGGTGAGATCATGAAGGCACACTTCGGTAAGAATAAGACTTTCGTGGTGGGTAACATCGGTAATCCCTATACCCTGGAAGCGGATAAGACTTCAAAGGACAGTGTCACTGTGGGAGAGATCAGTTCTTTCCAGTTAGAGACCATACATACATTCCATCCGGTGGTATCGGCGATCCTGAATATCACACCGGATCACCTGAACAGACATCATACCATGGAGGCCTATGTGGCAGCCAAGGAAGCAGTGGCTTCCCACCAGACAAAAAATGATATCTGTGTATTGAATTATGACAATGATTACACCAGAGATTTCGCAGGAAGATGTCCTGCCACCCCGGTACTGTTCTCCTCCCATCACGAGCTGGAAAACGGTTACTTCCTGCGGGGAGACAAGATCATTAAGAGTGTGAACGGCGCAGAGACTGAACTAATGGATATTCACAAGGATATGAATCTGGTAGGCCTGTGCAATGTGGAAAATGTCATGGCAGCCATTGCTATTGCAGAGGGTATGCAGGTGCCCCTGGAGACGATTCTTACTGTGATCCGCAGTTTCCACGCAGTGGAGCACAGAATTGAGTTCGTAGCCACCAAGGGCGGTGTGGATTATTACAACGATTCCAAGGGAACCAATCCCGATGCCGCTATTCAGGGCATCAAAGCCATGAGCAAGCCCACGGTTCTCATCGGCGGCGGCTATGACAAGCAGAGTGAGTACGATGAGTGGATCGACAGCTTTGACGGCAAGGTAAAATGCCTTGTCCTCATCGGCCAGACCAGAGAGAAGATTGCCGAATGTGCCAGAAAGCATGGCTTTGACAAGATCCGTTTTGCGGACACTTATGAGGAATGCCTGAAGCTGTGTACCGAACTGGCCCAGCCGGGAGACGCTGTATTGTTGTCTCCGGCCTGTGCAAGCTGGGGCATGTTCCCGAACTATGAAGTCAGAGGACAGCTTTTCAAGGAATATGTACGCGGACTGGCGGAATAAGAAATCATAACAGAAGTAAGGAGTAAAAGCAGGCATGGCGGAAACGCGGGGAAGAAGACGTAAAAAGAAACAACAATCCGAATACTTTTTTGACTACAGCCTGCTTTTTATTGTGCTGTTTTTACTGGGCTTCGGGCTGATCATGATCTATTCGGCCAGCTCCTATGAGGCTTATGATTCCTATGGAGATGCCGCCTATTATATGAAGAAACAGCTGATCGCCAATATCATCGGTCTGGTCTTCATGATGGTCATTGCCAATATCCCGTATACCTTCTGGGAACGATTTGCCACCCTGGGATATGTGGTGTCCATGATCCTGATCTTCCTGGTAAAGACACCCCTGGGTATCACTTCCCACGGCGCTACCAGATGGATCGGTATCCCACATACAGGCTTCAACCTGCAGCCTGCGGAAGTAGCGAAATTGTGTATGATCCTGTTCCTGGCAAGTCTGGTATGCAAGATGGGAAAAAGCGTCCGTACCATGAAAGGCTTCTTTACCATGATGGCGGCACCCCTGCCGATCGCAGCATCGGTGTACCTCATTACGGATAATTTGAGTTCCGCCATTATTATTATGGGTATTGCGGTGCTGATGGTATTCGTGGCAAGCCCGGATTACAAGAAATTCATCATCATGGGAGGCAGCGTACTGGCGGCGGCTGGACTTTTGGTAGTCGCAGTCGTACAGTTGGGAGATAAGATCGGTGGCAAGTTCCGTCTGGCGAGAATCCAGGCGTGGCTGAATCCGGAAAGTCAGGCGCAGGATAAAGGTTTCCAGACCCTGCAGGCATTGTATGCCATCGGAAGCGGTGGCATCTGGGGCAAGGGACTGGGGCAGAGTATGCAGAAGTTAAGCTTCCTGCCCGAGGCGCAGAACGACATGATCTTCTCCATTATCTGCGAGGAACTGGGATTGTTCGGAGCGGTTGCCATTATTCTCATGTTCATTATGCTCTTATGGCGAATGATGGTCATTGCCAACAATGCACCGGACCTGTTCGGCGCCATGCTGGTGGTGGGCGTTATGGGACATATCGCGATCCAGGCGATCTTAAACATTGCCGTAGTTACCAACTCCATTCCCAACACCGGAATTTCCCTGCCGTTTATCAGTTACGGTGGTTCTTCGGCATTGTTTTTGCTGTCGGAGATCGGACTGGTATTAAGCGTGGCGCGCCGGATCCAGTTAAAAGAGCTGTAGAAAAATACATATTCAGAAGACATGGTACGAAACAGTGCTTTCCTACATAAGATAAGATTATCATAAAAACGGGGATGGTGCTGTATGAAAGGAATCCGCATGCAGGGAGGCATTCCGCTGCAGGGGAAGGTACGCATACAGGGATCAAAGAATGCGGCACTTCCGATCCTGGCGGCAACGCTTCTTACCAATGAAGTATCCTATATTCAGAACTGCCCACGTATTGCAGATGTACATCGTTTTGTGCATCTGCTTCGGGAACTGGGATGTCTGGTGCACTGGCAGGAAAAAGGGATCCGGGTACAGCCGGGAGAAAATGAAGAACTTCCCTGCGAGAGAGCGGAGGCCAGACGGATGCAGGGGGAAGCTATCACCGGAATGCGTTCATCTCTGTGCCTGTTGGGAGCATTGCTGGGAAGATGTGGTTATGTGACCATGGAGCATCCGGGTGGGTGCGTCATCGGAGAACGGCCGATCGATCTGCACATCAGGGCACTACAGCAGATGGGCGTCGAATTCCGGGAGGAAGAAGGGCTTCTGTCTGCACAGGTGAAGGATGGGAAAATGCACGGGGCAGAGATCACACTGGAGTTTCCCAGTGTGGGAGCTACGGAGAATATTTTGCTGGCTGCGGTGAAGGCGGATGGAGACACCAGGATACTGGGGGCCGCCAGAGAACCGGAAGTGACGGCATTGTGCGAATTTCTGACGGCATGTGGTGCACAGATTGAGGGGATTGGAGGATCGGAACTTCTGGTTCATGGTGACAGACCACTTCATAGTACACGGTACACAGTTCCGTCAGACCGGATTGTAGCCGGGACATATCTGTTCGCCTGTATCGGCTGTGGAGGCAGTGTACTTTTGACAGAGGCTCCCTGGGAGCAGATGGAAGCGGTGACCTTTGTGGCGGAAAAAATGGGTGCACAGTGTATCACCTCGGAGGAAGGTCTGTTCGTACAGTGTTCCAAAAGACCGCAGGCCATACCGTATTTACGGACCGGACCTTACCCGGGGTTTCCCACGGATCTGCAGTCGGTGGCAATGGCGGTGCTGACGAAAGCGGAAGGATGCAGCTGCATTGAAGAGAATATTTTCGAGAATCGTTTTCGTATTGCGGAACCGCTAAAGGGCATGGGAGCAGAGATTGTTCTGAAGGACGGAAGACATGCCGTGATCACCGGAGTGGAGCATTTACGGGGAAGCCGGATGGAAGCCTGTGAACTTCGCGGCGGTGCGGCACTGGTTCTGGCGGGGCTTGCGGCAGAAGGCGAGAGTTTCGTGACAGGACAGCACTTTATAGAACGCGGATATGAAAATATCTGCAGAGACTTGAGAGAATTAGGAGCACGGATCATCAGTGTATAGAGACCGAAGCAAAATTATCAGAAGAATAGTGATCATAGGCATCCTGCTGCTGGCACTGGGCGGTGGTGCGGTGGCATTGCACTCCGTGTATACGGTACGTACCGTGTATGTGGAGGGCAATGTGCATTATACCGAGGACGAGATCATGGAGATCGTGATGTCGGGACCTTTGGGAGATAATTCCCTGTATCTGTCTCTGAAATACCGTGACAGAGGGATTCAGGACATTCCCTTTGTGGATGTGATGAATGTATCGATTCTGGCACCCGACACGATCAAGATCACTGTATATGAAAAAGCACTGGCGGGATATGTGAAATATCTGGATACTTATATGTATTTTGATAAAGACGGCTATGTGGTGGAAAGTTCCGGGATCCGCACCCAGGGAATACCGCAGATCACGGGGCTTTCCTTCGACCATGTGGTGCTGGGAGAGCAGCTGCCGGTGGAGGATCCGCAGGTGTTTTCCAGGATCATGGATCTGACAAAGCTTTTGAACAAATATTCACTGGCTGCGGACAAGATCTATCTGCATTCTTCCGGTGACATTACGATCTACTTCGGACAGATCAAGGTGTCCATGGGCAGTGACAACAGCCATATAGAGGACAAGCTGCAGTTGTTGCCGGACTTCCTGGAGAAGTTACAGGGTAAAAGCGGAACCCTGCAAATGGAAAACTACGAGGAAGGAAAGGGTAAATTTACCTTCAAACCGGACGCGTGAAACATTTTGAAAAAATAGGTTGCTAAATTTGTAAAATGATTATATGATAGTCTATGTGAAGTTGAAAAAGGTTAAAAGGAGGAACTAACCTTGCTGGAGATTAAGACGAATGACGCGGATGTAGCTGCCAAGATCATCGTAGTCGGTGTAGGTGGCGCGGGTAACAACGCTGTAAATAGAATGATAGATGAGAAGATTGACGGAGTGGATTTTATCGGGGTGAATACCGATAAGCAGGCATTGCAGCTCTGCAAAGCTCCGAAACTGTTACAGATCGGTGAGAAGCTGACCAAGGGTCTTGGTGCGGGAGCCAAGCCTGAGATC
Source organism: Clostridium sp. AM34-9AC (assembly GCF_003480225.1). Lineage (NCBI taxonomy): Bacteria > Bacillati > Bacillota > Clostridia > Eubacteriales > Clostridiaceae > Clostridium > Clostridium sp. AM34-9AC. The sequence continues at coordinate 9,443 of NZ_QUIU01000031.1, read as the reverse complement.
GGTGAGAAAGCAGCCGAGGAGAGTGCAGAAGAGATTTCCGCAGCTCTGAAGGGTGCAGACATGGTATTCGTCACCTGTGGTATGGGCGGCGGTACCGGAACCGGAGCTGCTCCGGTAGTGGCCAAGCTTGCGAAGGATATGGGCATCTTAACCGTTGGTGTGGTAACGAAGCCTTTCCGTTTTGAAGCAAAAGCCCGTATGGTCAATGCATTAAACGGTATCGAGCGTATCAAGGAACACGTGGATACCCTGATCGTAATCCCCAATGATAAGCTGTTGGAGATCGTGGACAGACGTACCACCATGCCGGAAGCACTGAAGAAGGCGGATGAAGTACTGCAGCAGGCAGTACAGGGAATCACTGACCTGATCAATGTTCCCGCAGTTATCAATCTGGATTTCGCAGATGTACAGACGGTTATGAAGGACAAGGGTATTGCTCACATCGGTATCGGTGAAGGCAAGGGCGATGATAAGGCAATGGAAGCTGTGAAGATGGCAGTAGAGAGTCCCCTTCTGGAGACTACTATTTCCGGTGCAACCCATGTTATCATCAATATTTCCGGTGACATTACCCTGGCAGATGCTTCCGATGCGGCAAGCTATGTTCAGGAGCTGGCAGGAGACGATGTAAATATTATCTTCGGTGCCATGTATGATGAGTCCAAGTCCGACAGTTGCACCATTACGGTTATTGCTACCGGTCTGGAAGACAAGGCCAATAACGGTGTACAGAATCGTCTGGGAGGAGGCGCTGCATTCAGACAGCCTGCGTCCCATATGACACCGAATTCTCTGAAGGGAATGAATCTGCAGCCTACCGCTCCGACGACACCCCAGGGACAGGGAGGACAGGCTCCGAGACCCATACAGCCGGTGCCCGGTATTCATAAGCCTACAGATATCAGAAGCTCTGTAGAAGAGAAATCTCTGAAGATTCCTGATTTCTTACAGAGAAAGTAATACTTAGCATTTGTTTTTATAATAACGGAACATAATAAGAGCCACGACACAGAATACTGTGTAGTGGCTTGTTTTGTGTGGAGATTTTAGGAAAGCATATTAGTCCGCCGTTCTCTTTTTCCTGTGCAGAGAAATAATCCTCTCCCCCAGTACAAAGAACGCACCGATCGCACAAGGTAACAGCATGGTGGCGAAACGGTAGAGAAGCACGGCAGACAGGGCTTTGGCCTCCGGCAGGAGACGCCGGAACAGCAATGTAAAGACAGCCTCTACGGATCCGATCCCCGCCGGGGTGGGGATGACACCCGCCAGCGACTGGCTGAGAGAGGTCAGAGCAAAACATTGCAGGAAAGAAAAAGGCAGATCGCCGTATTCTCCCCCAAGAGAATTGCAGAACACGATCCAGGGGATGATATACCAGGTAGTGAACTTTAATACATTACACAGGAACAGGTGAAGCAGTAATATTGGATCCTGTAACAGAGACCGGCTTTCCGCCTGTAGCAGGGCAAGCTTATGTCCGGCACCGGTGAGTTTTTCCTCCCAGGAGGGATGCTTTGCACGGAACCGGTTGTCTAGCAGATTACAGGCAGTCTGCATCCAGGGTACGGTAGCGACAGCTAACAGAACTCCTGCAATCACACAGACTCCTGCAAATCCCAGCAGGATATAACATTGATAATCGGCAAATGAAGCATGAATAAATCCATAGGTTGCCAAAAACAATAGCAGACTATAGACTGCCATAGAGACCTTGTGGACAATATATTGGAAAAAGTACATACCGGTGGCATTGGGAACCGGGATTCCGGCTTTATTCAGATAATAGATCCCGGCTATGCCGGAGCCACTGCCCAGAGTGGCCGTCTTATAGAAAGAGCAGTAGAAAGCATTGCAGAATCCCTGTAAGCCGGTGTATTCCGGGTGTGTCTTATGCACGATCAGCCAGGTGATGTGCCCTTCACAGATATGGTAGAGGATCACGGTCACAAACAGGGACAAGACCACCTGTGGGGAGACACCGGCAAGCTCCGTCAGCATATCCCCCATGGAATCCCGGAAGCTGTAATACAGGATGCCTAATAACAGACAGATAAACAGAAGCTTTCCTGCGAATTTTAATCTCTTTTTGGTAGTATCCGACACGGATGTTTCCTCCTTTTTGAATCTTTTAGTATGTAAAAATCTATTTTGATTGTCTCTCTTTTGCTTGAAAATGGAAAGAAACAGATTCTGAAAAACGTAGTCTTTTCACCGCATAAGTTTATCTTTTTTTTAGAATAAGGTAAGAGAATATCCATTGATTGTGTGGAAAAAAGTGGCTATGATTGATTTATTACAACAGATTTGGACAATAATACAAGAATGAGAAAGGGAAAATGTATGCAGGAAGTCAAACAACCAAACAAAAAACCGTTCATATTCTATTATATGATTGCATTGATCGTGATTATCCTGATCAACAGTCTTCTGGTACCGCAGATCGTACAGAGAGCAGTGAAGGAAGTGGATTACAACACTTTTATGCAGATGACTTATGATAAACAGATCGATGAGGTACAGGTCCAGGACAATCAGATCGTATTCACGGCAAAAGATGACAAGACCATCTACAAGACCGGTCTGATGGATGATCCGGACAGAACGCAGAGACTGTATGACAGTGGGGCAAAATTCTCCAGTGAGATCGTGGAGGAAGCATCGCCGGTTTTAAGCTTTCTGATCAGCTGGCTGCTGCCTTTGATCATCATTATTGGCTTCGGACAATTGATGTACCGTCAGATGGCGAAAAAGGCCGGCGGCGATTCCATGATGTTCGGCATGGGCGGCATGGGCAAGAGCAATGCGAAGGTCTATGTGAAGTCTTCCAACGGTATCAAGTTCACCGATGTGGCAGGAGAGGACGAGGCGAAGGAAAATCTGACGGAAATCGTGGAATACCTGCATGATCCCGACAAATACAAAGAGATCGGTGCTTCCATGCCGAAGGGTATCCTCTTAGTAGGCCCTCCTGGAACCGGTAAGACGATGTTAGCCAAGGCAGTAGCCGGAGAAGCCAATGTTCCCTTTTTCTCCATGTCAGGTTCGGAATTCGTGGAGATGTTCGTAGGTATGGGTGCCTCCAAAGTAAGAGACCTGTTCAAACAGGCAAAGGAAAAGGCTCCCTGTATCGTATTTATCGATGAGATCGATGCCATCGGTAAAAAGCGTGACGGACAGGTGGGCGGTAACGATGAGAGAGAACAGACCCTGAACCAGCTGTTAACGGAGATGGATGGCTTTGAAGGCAACAACGGCGTTATCATTTTGGCGGCCACCAACCGTCCGGAGAGTCTGGATCCCGCATTGTTACGTCCCGGACGTTTTGACAGACGTGTGCCGGTAGAGCTTCCCGACCTGAAAGGAAGAGAAGAAATCCTGAAAGTGCATGCCCGTAAGATCAAAGTCGCAGATAATGTGGACTTCAACAAGATCGCCCGTATGGCTTCCGGAGCCTCCGGTGCAGAGCTTGCCAATATCGTCAATGAGGCAGCTCTTCGGGCAGTCAGAGATGGACGTAAGTTCGCAACCCAGGCAGACTTAGAAGAGAGTATTGAAGTAGTCATTGCCGGTTATCAGAAAAAGAATGCCATCCTTACAGATAAGGAAAAGCGGATCGTGGCATACCATGAGATCGGACACGCACTGGTGGCAGCGAAGCAGACCAATTCCGCACCGGTACAGAAGATCACTATTGTGCCCCGTACCTCCGGTGCACTGGGTTATACCATGCAGGTGGAAGAGGAAGGCAATCATTATCTGATGAGCAAGGAAGAGATGGAGAACAAGATCGCTACATTGACCGGCGGACGTGCCGCGGAAGAGATCGCCTTCGGTTCTGTGACCACAGGAGCTTCCAACGATATCGAGCAGGCAACCAAGCTTGCCAGAGGCATGATCACCCGCTACGGTATGAGCAAGGATTTTGACATGGTAGCCATGGAGACCGTGACGAACCAGTATCTGGGCGGCGATGCTTCCCTGACCTGCTCCATGGAGACACAGACTGCCATCGACAGAGAAGTCGTGGAACTGGTGAAGAAGCAGCATGAGAAGGCAGGACAGATCCTGCTGGAAAATCGTGCGAAGCTGGATGAACTGTCCCAGTACTTATATGAAAAAGAGACCATTACCGGAGAAGAATTTATGAAGATATTGAATTCCTAAATAGTTCCCGGAGAAGACGGAATCGGCGTTTGTGCCGGTTCCGTTTTTCGTTAAGAAAATCTTAATCATATGGTAAAGGCATCTTAACCCGTGCCTGCTGTTATCTTAAGAAAGAAACCGCTATACTTTTCCTGTAAGAAAAAGCTGTGAAAGAGCAAATTTGCAGATTACGGGAAGGGACTGGATATTAAGATGCGAAACAGAAACTACTTTAATAACAATAACATGCAAAAAGGAATCGCACTGGCGACCTGTATGGCGATCGTCATGGGACTGTTCACCGGGTGTGGGAATAAGAACGATCAGCAGATTGCAGCGTCACCTGATGAAGTGCAGAAAGGGCGATATGTAGAGACGGAACTCGCACTTCCGGAGGAATGGAAGGACAAAAATATCAGCCAGATCTTCCGTTCAGGTGATGAATTACATTTTCTTGTGGCAGAAGGCGTAGAAGGTCAGGTCTCTTTAGAGGAATGGATGCTGGGCGAAGGGGATACTTTGACGGAAGTGACGAAGGACTGGCTGAAGGCGCTTCCCGAGGGAAAGGGTCTGGAGAGCAGTGACAGTTTTACACTGTTGCAGGATGCGGAGGGGAATCAGTACCTGTACGGCAACTGTTACCGGGATGAGGAGAGCTCTTCCGCACATCTGTGGAAGGAAGCGGGCGGCAGTGCGCTGGATATTACACCACAGAAGTGGCTGGAGCCTATGGATATGGATGGCTATCGGTTCTATGATACGCCGCAGTATGTGGCACTGACAGAGGACGGATTGTTAGTGGGCTTGTCTTATTTTTCATTGGATGTTGTATTGGCACAGGATGGGAGCCTGGTGAGCAGCCAGGAGAGTGACAGCCTGACAGACAGCGGCAGTCTGGCGGATAATAAGTGGGTCAGTGCTGTGGGAGATACGTTGTATCTGGCACAGGCGGATGAACAGGGAAACGTGAACGGTCTGTTGCAGATGCAGCTGGACGGAAACAATGGGGCAAAATCTCAGGGAGAGATTCCTTTTTCCCAGGACAGCTACAGCTCTGCTTATTTCAGTGTGCTGGAAGACGGCACAGTCTATGCGGCGGATGCAGACGGATTCTTCCGCTGCGACGCAGGAGATACCAACTGGCAGAAGCTACTTCAGGGAATCGATACCGGTTTTTCTCTGTCGGATCAGTGGTGCAGGGATATTGTGGCGCTGTCGGACGACAGTGTATACGCGTGGTTTGGAAGCGAGAGCGGGGATAAAATAATGATTTACCGCTACGATCCCGATGCGGTGACAGAGGTGACCGAAGAACTGACACTGTATACCGTAGAGGAGAGCTTCTTTTTACAGCAGGCTGCGGTGCAGTATCATAAGCAGCATCCGGAGATACTGATCCATGTGGATGCGGCAATCTCCATGACGGATAAATACAGCGGAAATGCGGATTATCAGCAGATCTATCAGGATCTTAACACTTCCCTGACCTCCGGCAACGGACCGGATCTCATGGTGATGGATCATCTGAAACTGGACACATATGCCTCTAAGGGCTTGCTGTTTAATCTGCAAGAGATATTGCAGCCCATGGAAGAGGACGGAACCCTGCTTTCCAACATCACAACAGCCTATGAAGAGGCGGATGGAAGACGGTATGCGGTGCCGTTGCAATTCGGATTATTGTTAGCTGTCGGCAGGGATGTGCAGCCGGAGGAAATGAGCAGCATGGACGCTATTGCAAAGGCGGTATCCGGAAAGACGGAGAGTTATATGGGAGACCGTACCTGCGGCGAACTGGTGGAAGAGTTCTATCCCCTGATCGTGGATGATATTTTACAGAACCGTCAGGTAAATCGTGATACCTTACGCCCCTGGCTGGAAGATTTGAAGAAGATTGCGGATAACTGCGGTATCCTGCCTTCCAGAAAAGAAGGCCGTGCAGCGAATATCTGGGATCTGGGATCTGATGTGAAACTGGTACTTCAGGAGACTGACGGCTTTAATCAGGCAATGACACCCTATGCTGTGGCAGAACTGTTGAATGCCAATGTGGTATCCGTGGAAAATGCATTTTATCCGAAGATGGTCATTGGAATCAACAGCCGGAGTGAACACGTGGAGATCGCAAAGGATTTCCTGCGGTTTGCTCTGTCCGAAGAATTGCAGAGCGTGGATACCTATGAGGGATTCCCCGTCAATGCCAAAGCGCTGGAGACACAGGCTGCAGCAGACCGCAGCATGGCGGAAGCCTATACCACCTATGATATCGACGGCAGTACCGCAGAGTTCGCTATCAAAACCTACTCTGAGGAGACCGCAAAACAGCTGATGGATCTATGCAAGACTGCAACCCTGTGCCTCAAGGAAGACACTCAGATCGAGACTTCCCTGACCGAGAGCTTACAGGCATACCTAAACGGGCAGGCGAGTGTGGAGGAAGCCATGGATGCGGTGGAAGGAAGCCTGAAGATGTATCTGGCGGAGTAGCGCTCCGCCCTTAAAAAAGAGATGTGCCCTAACCGGCACACCTCTTTTTCAACATAATACCGCCTGACTGGCAACAGTGTCTGTGCAAGCGGTACGTTCCTTGCAATTTTCTATATTTGCTAGATTATTACCGCCGAAATTATTGCATTGGATTTTGAGGCGGTAATAGGACCAGGAAAAAAGTATATATCAGAAAGCATCCTCGTCAGCATTGTCATTCCAACCGGAAGTTATGTGAAGTTCACCGGTTTCCAGATTCATAGACATATTGTCACCCATACGCATATGAAGACATCAATAAGAAATTGTATTTCTGAATCGGATGACTTTGCCGTAACATGAACTACATTGGTGATGAATCCGTGGTATGGTTTTAAATATACAGGAGTTGTATAAGCCACGAACCCTGTTTGAGGATAAAAATAATAATTTTTCCATGCTTCATGTATATAATGGGAATTGCTATAGAAAGAACCGTTAGCACTTTCGTAAAAGGCCGTGAGGTTTTTTATACTGTTATTCGTTAACTGTAATAATTTTTTTAATATAGATTTATTGTATGTAATTACTTTTTCCAAAACATAAGGAGCATAGAAGTTTTTTGCGTACAATTTCGCATATCGTGTGACTGGCGTTCTACAGTCGATTCCCACAGGAAAGTAACTTGTAAACATAGGATAAAGCCGCTATAATTTTAAGTATAAGAAAGGCGGTGGAGAATTTTCTTATGCAGATTTATGTGGATGCGGATGCCTGTCCGGTGGTGGACATAGTGGAAAAAACAGCAATAAAATATCAGATTCCGGTAACACTTCTGTGTGATACTAACCATGTGCTGACTTCCGGTTACAGTGAGGTGATAGTCGTGGGAGCCGGCGCGGATGCAGTGGATTATAAATTGATCAGTCTCTGCCACAGGGGAGATATCGTGGTATCTCAGGATTATGGCGTGGCAGCTATGGCACTTGGTAAGGGAGCCTACGCAATCCACCAGTCCGGCAAATGGTACACGGATGAGAATATTGATCAGATGCTCATGGAAAGACATCTGAATAAAAAGGCAAGACGTGCTTCTCAGAAAAAACATTTCAAAGGTCCGAAGAAGCGGACAGGAGAGGATGACGAGAGGTTCGCACAATCCTTTGAACGGATGGTAAAAGCAGCACTGGAGGAATCAGAATGATACTTTTTTCAAAGAAAAGCGAAAAGAAGACTTACGACCGGAGCAATCAAAAACCTGTCATCAAAGCCAGCATCTGCAACGGCGAACAGGTGGCGGGATTCAAGGATATCCATACGGGAAAATTCGAAGAAGTCATGCTGATCCGCAGGGCAGAGGATCTTGAGACATTTAAGACGATGTATGGAATTGAGGAAGAGATTGCGAAGGAATACTGAGATGTCTAATGCCAACATAGATGAACTGAATGGACAGGCTGTACTGGATTTGATTATGGGGCGGTTAGGGCGGAAAGATTCTGCAGTGGAGCACTGGAAGGGGTCCTTCAGAACGGATCGATAACCAAATGGCTTAAAAGGCTGGAAAAATCGCCTGATGTAATTGAAGAAAGTGAGTAGTGCGGTGGTATAGAAGAGTAATTGATTTTATAGAGCGAGGAACAGACTATGAAAAGAAAAATTATTTTAGCACTGATGACAATATGTATTTTATCGTTTGCTTCCTGCGGAAAACAGGAAACTACAGCGACAGCAGAACCCATTCCCACTACTGTTGAATCTGCACAAGTAGAACTTACAGAAACAACCACGGAGACAATAGAAAGCACTGAGGTAGTAGAAGATAACACAAGTGAAGCAGAAGCGAAAGACGAATCAACAGAGGCAGAAAAGACCACAGAAGTAACCAACATAGAAGAAGCAGAGCCACTTTCAGAAAAAGACCTTGCATTTAGTTTTTTGGGATATGATACATATAATGAATATGTAGAGGCGGGAAATGATGAGGCTGCATACATGCTTGCCGATAATGCAAACATGATAGTATCAGGTGAATTTACAGATGATGGTAATGTAATAGAAAGTACAGTAAGAGGCATCAAACTTGGAGACAGTATAGACAAAGTAATTGAATTATATGGAGATACAAAGCAGCGTTCCGCAGATATTAAAGATGTATTCTCACATGATGGGTTAAAGGACTCCGGAGCATATAATTATTCCTTAAAAATTGATTCAACCAAAGACTACTTTTATGCATTTAGATTTAGAGTAGATCAAAATAATAATATAATTGCAGTTGTAATAGAACCTATTTCAATGAAGTATTGGTCAGAAGATTGAACTTAACTGAAAATGCTGAAGAGCCGACACAGATCCTTGGTAGATTATTCACAGAGAGAAGGCAGCTTGAAAGTAAACGTCAAATCCTGCGCCTTGGCTAATTAGTTTTTTTATGCCACACTCTAAATAACACGAAAAAACTATTAGTTTTTTAGAGGAGGCTAAAGCGCATGGATCAATTAACTCACACTGTCCGCCGGTCGAACTGGATAAACATCATTCGACAGTGCCAGGACAGACCGGCAGGCACTACGGCAAAGCAGTGGCTTGCTGAAAACGATATTTCTGAAAAATCTTACTATTACTGGCTCCGAAAGATCCGCCGGGAAGTCTGTGAACAGGAGGGACTTCAGGAAGCCACCAACCCGTCTGCCCTCTCTTTTGTAGAAATCCCGGTAAAAACTGCTCTGGACACAACACCGGTGCCAACCGTTCCGGCAGCAATGACTCCGGTTGCAGTGATCGGATCAGGCCGCCTGACGCTGGAATTATCAAACGATATTTCA
>NZ_QUIU01000030.1:7268-50245 GCF_003480225.1 Clostridium sp. AM34-9AC | reverse complement strand
TTTTTGCATGGCTCGTAGCTAGGCTAACTTTCTAGTTAATTACCGTTTGATATCGCCGTCTTCGGCATCCTCTTCTGTGGTAATGGCAAAAGCGATATTGGTGGCATGGTCTGCTACTCTCTCCAGTCCGGATACGATATCGGAGAAGATCATGCCGGCTTCGGGAGAACACTCTCCCTTGGTCAGACGCTCTACATGTTTCTTCTGCAGTTCGCGTTCCTTCTCGTCTACCTGATCCTCCAGAGTAACAATCTCCTGCATATGGGATTCATCGCTCTTGGCGAACATTTCTACAGCATAACGAATGATCTTGTTGACCATTTCCAGCATATCTCCCAGTTCCTTCTGGGCTTCCTTACTGATGGAAACGCCTTCTTCCTTACGCTGTCTGGCAGCATCCGCCACGTTCTCCGCATGATCACCGATACGCTCGATATCGTTCACCACATGGAACAGGGCACCCAGACTGTTCAAGTCTTCGATGGGCAGCGTGGTCTGGTTGATCTTTACCAGATAGTCCGTGATGGCATGGTTCAGGAAATTGATATTTTTCTCTACCTCGTAGACTTCCTCGATGTCCTCTTCATCCAACGTGATCAGGGCATTCATGGCACGGTTCAGATTCTCCTCTGCCAGAGAAGCCATACGCTCCAGCTCCTTGATAACTTCTACCACTGCAGTGGCGGGGTTGAACACCACTTTGTCGCCGATGTATTTTAACTGATAGCTCTCTCTGTAACCAACCTTCTGATCCTCGCCGGGTACGATCAGGTAAGTCATCTTCACCAGCCAGCCAGTGAACGGGAACAGCATAATTACCTGCGCAATCTTGATCAGCGTATGTGCATTTGCTACGAACCGGCCGTTGTCCGCAGAGATAGACTTGATCAGTTCCACAATCTGGTCTCCTGCCACAAACAGGGCAATGTAAATAATAACCGTACCGATAATATTGAACAGCAGATGGATCAGTGCTGCTCTCTTTGCGTCCTTTTTACCGGTCATGGAAGCTAACATTGCGGTAGCGCAGGCACCGATATTACATCCCAGGATAATGTACAGCGTAATAGGTAACGGCAGCAGATCCTGATTAGCCAGCAACAACACAATGCTGACCGTTACGGACGAACTCTGGATAATGGCTGTCAGAGCAAATCCCATCAATGTGGCTAAGAACGGGTTCTTCAGAGACATCAGCAGATTGACCACCTGTGGCTCATTCTTCATGTTCGCCATAGCCTGGGACATGGTGCTCAGGCCTACGAACAGGATACCGAAACCAACGACCACTTCCGCCACCTTACGGACCTTTTCCTTCTTCGTAAACATCATCACGACCACACCCACCAGCAGGATCAGCGGTGCTATTTTGGATAAATTAAAAGATACCAGCTGTGAAGTAATGGTAGTACCGATGTTTGCACCGAGGATAACGCCCGCCGCCTGATACAGATTCATCAGACCAGAGTTAACGAAGCTGACGACCATAACCGTACATGCCGAAGAAGACTGGATGATACCGGTAAAAATAATACCGACGATCATACCCATGAAACGGTTGGTGGTAAAGATTTCCAGAATACGTCGAAGTCTGGCACCTGCTACCTTCTCAATGGAATCACTCATCAACTCCATTCCGAATAGAAACAGTCCCAGACCTCCTGCCATTGTCAATATTGTTCCAAAGCTCATTTTTAATCCCTCAATCTCTCTTGATTCTCTTCCGAAAAACCAAAACAATAATTTTCAAATTTATTCTTATATAAACAATCCAAAATATATTTTACGAGATAGAATAAAAACTTGCAATGTAAATTTTACTTTTCTTTTACTTTTCTTTACAAAACTTTACGCAATTTCTACCGTGTTTGCGTAAAACAGCTGTTTTTCCTACGCATTTCGACCATCCGCAATATCCCGGTCCAGCTGCTCCTTAAGTTCTTCCAGCGATCCAAATCTGCGTTCCGGGCGCCGAAATCTTTTCAAAGCCACCTCGATCTCCTGCCCGTAGATGTCCTGGTCAAAATCATACAGATAAGATTCCACCCCCATCACTTTTTCAGAAGAAACCGTGGGTTTGGTTCCCACATTGCTGATGGCCTTATAGATCTTTCCATTATGGCGCACCGCCGCATAGTAAACTCCGTTGGGCGGCAGAAGTTTGCCTGCGGGAGGCAGCAGATTCACCGTTGGAAATCCCAGGGTATGTCCGATATGATTGCCATGCTCCACTGCTCCCACCAGTGTATAAGGCATTCCCAGCATCTCTTCGGCCTCTTCCATCCGGCCCTCTTCCACCAGCTTGCGGATGTAAGTGGAGCTGACTTCGATGCCGTTCACTTCGATCTTCTCTATGGTCTGGACGCAAAAGCCCAGATGCGGCGCCATTCTCTCCAGAAGTTCGGCATTTCCTGCGCCGTTCTTGCCAAAAGACAGATCCTCGCCTGCCGCCACAAACCGGGTATTCATCTGTTTGGCCAGAATCTCTGTTGCAAAACGCTCTGGCTCTGTGGCTGCAGTCTCCTTCGTAAGAGGGAACTCGATCAGAGTGTCGATTCCCAGACGTTCAAACAGGCGTCTTTTTTCCTCTCTGGTGGTCAGTTCTTTACCGTCAGACAGGCCGAACAGCACTGCCGGTGTAGGGTCAAAGGTGAACACGCACGCCGCCAGCCCATATTTTTTTCGGCCAAGAATCTCTTCCAAAAGTCTCCTGTGGCCCAGATGGACTCCGTCAAATTTACCGATGGCTACTGCTGTATCTTTTTCCAGATAAAAGTCTGTTGTTCCTGCAATGATTTCCAAGTCTATTTCCTGCTTTCTGTATTACTTGGGAAGATCTTCACGGGCTTGTACCATTCCTTCGTTTCATCATACGCATAAATGCCCACGAAGCTGTCATCCTCTCTGTAGATGCGCACCCACTCTCCTGCCGGATGTGTGGTCTGTTCCACAGTCTGTCCCGGATAAAAAGCATTCCCGTTATCGATCAGTTTCCGCCACTTTTCCTCCACATGCAACATGGGAAAATCCGAAAAAATACGGTCTGTGGGAAGCAGTGCTTCCTCCAGCCTCTCCGTGTCCCGAAGTTCCTGCAGCTGTGCAAGTGTCAGGGCATCTGCCAGCCGGAATTCCCCGACTCTGGTGCGAACGAGGCTCTGCATGGTGCCGCCGCAGCACAGTTTTTCCCCAATATCGGCACAGAGACTGCGGATATAGGTTCCCTTGGAACATTCCACGCGGAATTTTACCACGGGAAACTTTATTTCCAGAATCTCGATTGCCGGCAGATCCACATGTCTTGCCTGCCGTTCCACTTCTTTGCCCGCTCTGGCCAGCTCATAGAGCTTTTTCCCATTGACCTTCAGTGCAGAATACATGGGTGGGATCTGGTCATAGCCGCCGACAAAACCGGCGATCACTTCACGTACCTGTGCTTCACTCACCGCCACTTCCCGCTCTTCCAGAACGGTTCCCGTGATATCCTGGGTATCTGTGATCTGTCCCAGCAGAAGTTCTGCCACATATTCCTTGGTCCTGTCCGTCAGCATTTCACATGCTCTGGTAGCATTCCCCAGACATACAGGAAGCACACCGGTAGCCTGTGGATCCAGTGTACCTGTGTGCCCTATCTTTTTCTGCCGGCAGATCCCGCGAAGCTTGGCTACCACATCATGGGAGGTAAAGCCCGCTTCCTTATATACATTGATGATGCCGTCCATTAATCCTGTTCTCCCCGCAGTTGTTTGTCGATGTGCAGTGACAAATTGTTGACACAATCATGGAAGGTTCCCTTCATAGTGCAGCCTGCGGCACGTACATGTCCGCCGCCTCCGAAGAAAGATGCCACCTTCGCCACATCTACTTTCTCATTGGAACGCATGCTGACCTTGTACTCCAGTACGTTGGTCTCATACATGAAAATCGCACAGTCCACGCCCTTGATATTGCGCAACTGGTTCACAATGCCGTCCAGATCTCCCGGTACCGCATTGTAGAATTCCATGGTCTTGCGGTCCACCATGCTCACGATGCAGCGTCCGTCCATGAAACGAATGCTCTCCATCAGAGCTCTGCCCATGATCTGGGTCTGCAGATAGGTCTTCTGATAAAAGCTTTCCTCGATCAGCTTCGGGAAATTGAATCCGAAGGAGATCAGAAACGCTGCTGCCTGCAGCGTCTCCGGTGTCGTATTGGAATACTGGAATACACCGGTATCATGGATGATGCCGGTATACAGCGCTTCCGCAATATCCTTGTCAATAAGTTCCGCATCCATAATGTGATACAGCACCTCACAGGCACTTCCCACTTCCGGACGGACCAGATTCACATCACCGCAACCGGAATTGCTGATGTGATGATCAATGTTGATCTTCTTTTTCGCATTCTGGAAATACGTCTCCGCATCTCCCAGACGATCCCCACTGCAATCCAGCGCAAAATACACATCAAAAGGCTCCTGCACGGGACATTCAGTCTGAATCTCATCGTATCCTTTCAGATATGAAAACTCTTCGGACGGCTTCTGCAGATATACGGTAACTTCCGCTTCGGGAAGGAGTTTACGCAGATACATCTGTAAGGAAAGACATACACCCACACAGTCTCCATCCGGACGAATATGTCCGCTGATGCCGATCTTTTTCGCACCCAGACATTCTTCACGCAAATCCATTACTCGTCACCTTCCTCTGTTTCTTCCGTATCTTCCACCACTTCATTTTCCGGCTTCTGTGCCTGTTCATCCGCTGCAATGACCTCATCGATCTTGTGGGACATATTGACACCGTATTCAATGGACTGATCCATCACAAAAGTGATATCCGGAGTATTACGCAGATTGATGGTACGAGCCAGTTCTCTGCGGATAAAGCCTTCGGCGCTCTTCAGTCCCTGCAGGGTAGACTTTCTGACTTCCTCGTCTCCCAGCACGCTGATCCATGCCTTACAGCTCTTCAGATCCGGTGCCACTTCCACAGCGACCACACTGGTCCAGGGACTGATCCGGGGGTCCTTGAGACAGCCCCGGATGATCTCTGCCAGAACGCGCTGTACTTCCCCGTTGATACGGGTATTTTTCACACTATTCTTTCTCATTCTTATTCCTTCTTAATTCTTTCCTGCGGGTATCGTAGACGTCTTGGCGAGCATCCGCGAACAGAATGCGTTTCGCGTAACCCCGTTGAAAAACGTCGGCACTTGAATCTTGCAAGCAAAGCGCAGGAAGATTCTTAGTGTCCGCTACGTTTTTTGCAGAGCGCGAGCGTGGGTAAGCGGAATGCATCTGCGAACGGATGCGTTCTAGTAACCTACCGTGGTACTTCCACCATGATATATGCTTCTACGATATCCAGCTCCTGCATCTTGTCAAAGCCTTCGAATACGAGACCACACTCATATCCGGCCTTAACTTCCTTCACATCATCCTTGAATCTCTTCAAGGAAGCCAGGTTGCCTTCGAAGATCTGCTCGCCCTCACGGGTGATACGAACCTTACAGCCTCTCTGGAACACACCGTCCAGAACATAGGAACCTGCAATGTTACCGATAGCGGATGCCTTGAAGATCTGACGAACCTCTGCATGACCGATAACCTTCTCCTCGTATACGGGATCCAGCATACCCTTCATGGCAGCTTCCACATCTTCGATAGCCTGGTAGATGACCTTGTACAGACGTACATCCACGCCCTCTCTCTCTGCGGTTGCCTTGGCAGTCGCATCGGGACGAACGTTGAATCCGATGATGATCGCGTTGGACGCACTTGCTAAAGATACGTCGGACTCATTGATGGCACCTACGCCGCCGTGGATACATTTAACTACTACTTCTTCGTTGGACAGCTTCATCAGGGACTGTTTTACAGCCTCGACACTACCCTGTACGTCAGCCTTGACGATCAGGTTCAGTTCCTTCAGATTACCCTCCTGGATCTGGCTGAACAGATCATCCAGGGACATTCTGCCCTTGGTCTCTTCCAGCATCTTTTCCTTGTTCTGTGCCAGATAGGTCTCCGCATAGGATTTTGCTGTCTTATCATTATCATGAGCCAGGAATACTTCACCTGCACTGGGAACATCGGACAGGCCCAGGATTTCTACAGGGGTAGACGGTCCTGCTTCTTTTACTCTGCGTCCCTTATCATCGATCATGGCTCTTACCTTACCGTGTGCCACGCCTGCGGAAATGAAATCTCCCACATGCAGGGTACCTTTCTGTACCAGTACGGTAGCCACGGGACCGCGTCCCTTATCCAGCTCTGCCTCGATGACCAGACCTCTTGCTTTTCTCTTGGGGTTGGCCTTGAGTTCCATGATATCTGCGGTCAGCAGGATCATGTCAAGCAGCTGGTCGATACCTTCTCCGCTCTTCGCAGATACCGGTGCAAATACGGTACTTCCGCCCCAATCCTCGGGGATCAGCTCGTACTCTGCCAGCTCCTGTTTTACACGGTCAATGTTGGCTGAGGGCTTATCGATCTTGTTCACTGCTACGATGATCTCCACACCTGCTGCCTTTGCATGGTTGATCGCCTCTACGGTCTGAGGCATTACGCCGTCGTCCGCTGCTACTACCAGGATAGCGATATCGGTCGCATTGGCACCACGCATACGCATGGCGGTAAATGCTTCGTGTCCGGGAGTATCTAAGAAGGTGATCTTACGGTCTCCCACATTTACAGTATAAGCGCCGATGTGCTGGGTGATACCACCTGCCTCACGATCGGTTACGTTGGTCTTACGGATAGCGTCTAACAGGGAAGTCTTACCATGGTCAACGTGACCCATAACACAGATTACGGGAGGTCTCTCCACCAGATCTGCCTCGTCCTCTTCATCTTCCTTCAACAGCTCTTCGATAACATCTACCTTGACCTCTTTTTCACAGAGAATGTCATATTCCATGGCAATGTTCTCTGCATCTTCATAGGAGATCTCCTGGTTCACGGTTACAATCTTACCTTCCAGGAACAGCTTCTTGATGATGGCTGCGGGCTGTAACTTCATCTTCTCAGCCAGTTCTTTGATGGTAATGGATTCCGGCAGCACGATCACCTTGATCTGCTCTTCCTGTACCTCTTCCTTCTTCTTTTCCGGCTTGATGAAACGTCCGGGCTTGTTCTTCAGCGCGTCCTCGTCCTCGTAGATATGGTCCTTCTTGGAACGCTTGTTGTCCTTCTCCTGGCTGAAACGTCTCTTTTCATCTTCGCGCTTCTTCTCAAGATCCTTGCCTGCAGGTTCCGGAGCGAAGCCCTTATTCTGTCTGTTATCTCCGAATCGATTACCCGATCCGCCATTGCCTCTTCCGTCGCGGCCGTTATTGCCGTAACCGCGCTCACCATTGCCGTTACCGCGGCGATCACCCTGACCGCCTTCCATACCCGGACGACCCTGTCTGTTAAATCCGCCTCCCTGAGGTCTGCCATTGCCCATACCTCCTCTGTTACCATTCTGTCCGCCCTGACGGTTACCCTGTCCGTAGCCACCCTGACGATTGTCACGATTGCCGTCTCTGTTGTCACGGTTGTAACCGCCCTGGCCACGCTCGTTCTGTCCACGGTTGTCACGATTATTCTGACCGTAACCGCCCTGACGGTTATCGCGGTTGTCACGGTTACCGTTCTGAGGTTTGTCTGCCGGTCTGGTCTGTGCCACATTCTGTGCAGGCTGTGCTGCCTGAGGTGCCTGTGCGGCTGCAGTATTCTGTACTGCCTGCTCCTTTACCGGTGCCTGTGTCTGAGGCTTTTTCGCAGGCTGCTGTCCACGGTTGCCGGGTACCATTGCCACGCTGGGAGTGGGAGACGGAGGGGTCAGCGGCTTGATGGGACGTACGGGAGCCTGTGCCTGAACACGGTTGCCGTAGGAATTATTCTGGTAACCATTGTTCTGGTATCTGCCGCCCTGATTCGGACGCTGTCCGCCTGCATTTCTCTGTCCCTGTCCACTCTGACCACCCTGACGCTGTCCGGGCATCTTGGAATTCTGAGGGTTGCTAACGAAAATAATCTTTTTCTTCTTTTTCGTCTCCTCAGTAGATTTGGTCTCCTCGGAAACTTTCGTTTCCTGAGCCTTTGCTTCCCCTGCGGGTGCCTGAGCCTTTTCCTCAGCAGGCTTTGCGTTTTCGGCATTTACCGGAGCTTTCTGTGCTGCGGGTGCAGCTGCTTTTTTCTTTCCGAGGCTGTTGCGTACCAGTGCTGCCGCATCCTCTTCCAGCGAGCTCTGTGCTGCCTTTGCCTCAATTCCTTTTTCCTGTAAAAAACTTAATATATCCTTACTCTGTAGTTCCAATTCTTTTGCGAGTTCATGTACTTTGATTTTCGCCATGCTTTCCTCCATTCTGCCTAACCGGGCAAATTCGCTTCCAATTGCTTGATGAGTGCATCTGCCAGTCCCGCATCACACACACCTACCGAAGATCTCAGATCCCGGCCGATGGCCCAGCCGAGTTCTTCCTTCGTGCCATATTCATATACCGGGACTTCATAATAGGAACATTTGTCGTGAAACAACTTTTTCGTATTGGCCGATGCATCCTCTGCAACGATCACCAACATGGCAGAACCTTTTTTCACAGCGTCCTCCGTCTGGAATTCACCGCTTACCAGGTTACGCCCCCTCATCGCAAGTCCCAAAAGGGAATAAATCTTATTCTGTTTCAAGCTGATCAAACTCCTTTTCCAGTGTATCATATACCTCAGGAGAAATACTCATCTTGAAAGAACGTTCTAATCCTTTATTCTTCCGGGCTTTCTGCAGACATTCCTTCTGTCTGCATATATATGCACCACGTCCGTTTTTTTTGCCGGTTGCATCCAGACATATCTCATCTTCCGGTGTTTTCAGGACACGCAGCATTTCTTTTTTGCCTTTCATTTCTCCGCAGCCTACGCACTGCCTCAGTGGAATCTTTTTTGCCATTGATTATTCCTGCTCTCCATCAAAATCGTCTACGGTATCATCTTCGTAATCATCCACATAGTCCTCATAACGGAAGCCGGGAGCATCCTTGGCCTGAGTCTCGGACTTGATGTCGATCTTGTAGCCGGTCAGTCTTGCTGCCAGTCTTGCGTTCTGACCTTCCTTACCGATAGCCAGAGACAACTGATAATCGGGTACGACTACCTTTGCGGTCTTCTCATCGGGATCTGCAAATACTGCTACGATCTTGGCAGGAGAAAGTGCATTCTGAATCAGGTTACCGGGGTTCTCATCCCAGTTCACGATATCGATCTTCTCACCGCGCAGCTCTTCCACGATAGCATTGACGCGGGCACCATTCATACCTACACAGGCGCCGACAGCATCTACATTGGGGTTATTGCTCCATACAGCGATCTTGGTACGGCTTCCTGCCTCTCTGGCAATGCTCTTGATCTCTACGGTACCGTCCTTGATCTCGGTAACTTCGGACTCGAACAGTCTCTTTACCAGTTCCGGATGGGTACGGCTGACATTGATGCGGGGTCCCTTCGGGGTGTTCTTTACTTCCACAATGTAAACCTTGATACGCTCGGTGGGCTTGAATACTTCGCCCTTTACCTGCTCGTTCTCGGTCAGCATGGCATCTGCCTTACCCAGATTGATGCTGATGTTCTTGCCTACATAACGCTGTACTACGCCGGTCACAACATCCTTTTCCTTCTCGTAGTACTGGTTGTAGATCACGCTTCTCTCTTCCTCACGGATCTTCTGTAAGATCACGTTCTTGGCGTTCTGGGTAGCGATACGGCCGAACTCCTTGGACTTGATCTCCACATGGATCATGTCGCCCACCTGTGCTCTCTTGGAGATCTCCTGTGCATCCTCCAGAGCAATCTGTAGGCAGTCATCCTCCACATCATCCTTCGTGGGAACGACTTCCTTCTCAGCATATACCAGAAAATCGCAGGTCTCTCTATTAATCTCCACATGGACATTGTCAGCCTTTCCAAAATGGTTCTTGCAGGCTGTCATCAGGGAGTTCTCGATGGCTTCAAACAAGGTCTCCTTGCTGATCTCCTTCTCCTTCTCCAGAACGTCCAGTGCCTCCATTAATTCCTTATTCATCATTTCCTCCATTCCGGCTTTCGCCTTTTCTTAGTGTATGGTTTCTTCTTATTCTACAAGCTATAACTATTCCTTCGCCCTTTGGCTCTGAATAGTATCAAAAATCTAATGCAAGACGGATCAGGGCAATGTCTGCTCTGGCAAAAGTTCTCGGGCTGCCGTTTTCCGTGATCGTAATGTTATCTGCATTGAAGCTCTCCAGAATGCCAGAAAACTCTTTGCATTTGTCAATGGGCTTGAACAGCTTGATCTCTACTTCTTCACCAATGCTCTTCTGCAAATGCTTATCCTTTTTCAGCGTTCTACCCAGTCCCGGGCTGCTGACTTCCAGAATGTAAGCATCCGGAATGAAATCAGCCTTGTCCAGAGCTTCGGATAATGCTCTGCTGACATTCTCGCAATCCAGAATGTTCACACCTTCCGGCTTGTCGATGTAAGCTCTCAGATAGTAGTCACTGCCTTCTTTTACATACTCCACATCGTAGATCTCCACCTGACTTACTTCTGCGATGGGCGTCAGCAGTTCTTCGGTTCTGTTTTCGTAGTCCTCTCGTTTGGACATGTAGGCCCTCCTTTACTGATATGAGCTGTCGTTACAACAACAAGAAAGAGTGGCGCACGTCCACTCTTACTCTAGTAATCATCTTTAAACTATACACAGTATAGACCCTGTGTGAAAAAATGTCAATAGGGTCTTGCAAACATTCGGATTCCGCTGATTTGCTTCGCAAATCGCTTCTTCCTCATGTTTGGGCGGTTCCCTGATTCAGCCGCAGGCGCATGCAAGCATGCCCTGCGGCTGAATCGGTCACCTGGTATTACAAGTAGTTATGTGTTTCAAAGTACAGTTCGTTCACGTGTTCGGAATGCAAAAGCTTATGGGCGGTGCGGCTGAGGGGCTTGCCCAGAAACTCTTCGTAGGCCTTCTGTACCTCGGGGTTCTCATGGGAGAAGCGAAGCTTTCTCTCACTGTCCAGACGGTACAGGGTGCCTCCGCGCCGCTCCGCGAATTCGCATCCGTCGTGGATGGGCTGTCCGCCGCCTCCGACACAACCACCGGGGCATGCCATGACTTCCACGAAATCATAGGATACCCTTCCTGCCTTAATGTCCTCCATCAGCTTCTCCGCATTGGCCAGTCCGCTGACAGTACAGGTATGTAAGGTCTGATCTCCCAGTGTGAAGTCTGCTTCTCTTCTGCCGTCTCTTCCCCGGACTGCCCGGAAAGCATCTGCTTCCGGATTCTTGCCTTCCACTACTGCATATGCAGTACGAAGTGCTGCCTCCATGACACCGCCGGTGACGCCGAAGATCACTCCGGCACCGGTGCTTTCTCCCAGAGGAGAATCAAAAGCCTGCTCCTTTAAGAACCGGGTATTGATATGCTCGGCACGGATCATCCGCACGAATTCTCTTGTGGTCAGTACAATATCCACATCCTGTCCGGCTCCGGCGCTCTTCATATAAGAAAGAGAAGCCTCTCTCTTCTTGGATACGCAGGGCATGATGGAGATACAGCAGATATTATTGGGATCAATCCCTTTCTTCTGTGCAAAATAAGTCTTCGCCATGGCACCGAACATCTGCTGGGGGGATTTTGCCGTGGACAAATTCCGCAGATACTCCGGATACTTCTTGGACACGAAGCTTACCCAGCCGGGACAGCAGGAGGTAAACATGGGCCATGCATATTTCCGGGAATTGTCCAGCCGATCCAGCAGTTCGTTTCCCTCTTCCATAATCGTCAGATCCGCTGCGAAGTTGGTATCAAATACATAGTCAAAACCAATGCGCTTCAGCGCTGCCACCATTTTGCCCTCGGAAGCTTCCTCCGCATTCAGTCCCAGTTCCTCGCCCCATGCGGTTCTTACCGCCGGTGCCACCTGGACTACTGTGACCTTCTCGGGATCCGCCAGTGCCTCGAAAGCCTTGTATGTATCGTCTCGTTCCCGCAATGCTCCGGTAGGACAATGGGTAATACACTGTCCACACAGTGTACAGTCGGAGCAATCGATGGTCTTATTATCCGCCACATCTACTGTGGTACGGGATCCGGTGTTCTGTACATCCCAGACATGCATGGCCTGGACTTTATCGCAGATCTGTACACAGCGCATACATTTAATACATTTTCTGGAATCCCGGATCAGAGGGAAAGAATGATCCCAGGGTGTCTCGGGAACTTCCTCGGTAAAAGGTACTTCCAGAATTCCCAGATCGTTGGAAATCTGCTGTAAATTACAGTTACGGCTTCTGACGCAGGTGGCACAGTGACAATCATGCTGGGACAGGATCAGTTCCACATTTGTCTTGCGCACACGGCGTACCTTCGGAGAATTGGTATACACTACCATTCCCTCTTCCACCGGGCTGTTGCAGGCTGTGATCAGCTTGCTTTTTCCCTGCACTTCCACCACGCAGACCTTGCAGGCACTGATCTCATTGATGTCTTTTAAAAAGCACAGATGCGGTACTTCGATTCCCACGCCTGCTGCCGCGCTCATGACGCTGGTTCCCTCCGGGACCTGCAGCTGCACGCCGTCTATTGTAAGGTTTATCATTTTCTCGCCCATTGTTTGCTCCTCTTTTTACCAGATGGCAGCTCGGCCGCCCTTTAAGCTTCCGTAGCCGTATTTATCGCAGCGTAAGCATCTGCCCGCTTCCTGGCAGGCTTCCTGCTTCGTCATGCCGCATTCAAATGCATCGAAATTCGTCTTGCGCTCTCCGGCTTCCTTTTCACTCAGCTGGATCCGTCCGCAGGGTTCCTTGTCCTCGTAGGATACCGGCGGGATCTCCACATCACAGGGTACTACATGGTGGTAACCCAGATATTCATCGATATTGGCTGCAGCTACTTTTCCGGCGGCAATGGCACGGATGACGGTAGCCGGACCGGTCACACAGTCACCACCGGCAAATACACCGTGGACATCCTTGACTTCACTGTCACTCATGGCAGTAATGGTGCCTCGTTTTACGGAGATACCCGCCTCCTCGAAATGGCGGGTCTCGATACCCTGACCGATGGCCACCACGACGATATCACAGGGGATTCGAAGGAGAGGCACATCCGCCTGGATCGGACGGGCTCGTCCCCAGGCATCGATGGGGCCGATGATCTGCGGTTCTACCCACAGAGCCGTCACATTGCCGTTCTCGTCGGCTTCGATCTTGTGAGGTGCTTTCAGGCTGTAAAGCTCTGCGCCCTCTGCGATGGCGCCTTCCACTTCTTCAGGAAGCGCCGTCATATCGGTCTGTCTTCTGCGGTAGGCAATTCCCACCTTTTTCGCACCCAGACGAATGGCGGAACGGGTACAGTCCATGGCTACGTTACCGCCGCCGACTACGACTACGGTCTTGTCCTTGAAGTCCGGCATGTCATCGTCACCGATGCGGCGCAGCATTTCCACTGCAGACATGACACCGTTGGCATCCTCTCCCTCGATACCGATCTTTTTATCCGTATGGGCACCGATGGCAATATAGACTGCATCGTATTCTTCGTGCAGCTTATTATAAGAAATCTCACCTTCGCCGTTGCCGACTCTGGTGTTCAATTTCACTTCCACTCCGGTGGACAGAATAGTGTCAATATCCTCCTGTAAGCGTTCTCTTGGGAAACGATAGTTGGGAATTCCGTAGCGCAGCATACCGCCCAGCTTGCTCTTTTCCTCAAATACCACGGCATGGTGTCCCATCAGCTCCAGATAATATGCCGCAGACAGTCCGCCGGGGCCTCCGCCGATGATTGCTACTTTTTTACCGGTGCTCTCCGCTTTCTCAGGCACAGGAACCGTGTTGGCTCTGGCATTGTCCACTGCCATACGCTTCAGGCCGCGGATATTGATGGCACTATCGATCATGTTGCGGCGGCATCTTGCCTCACAGGGATGCTCACAGATCAGGGCACAGGCGGTGGGGAAAGGATTGTCCTTGCGGATCAGCTTCACGGCATCTGCATAACGCCCTTCCTTCACCAGTGCTATGTAACCGGGGATATCCACACCTGCGGGGCACAGCGCCACACAGGGAACCGGCTGGGTAATATGGCAGGAACATTTTCCGCCATGTTCAATGTGGTAGACATAATCCTCACGGAAGCCTTCCAGTCCGGCCAGTACCATATGGGCCGCCTCGTAACCGATGGCACAGTCAGCGGAGTCCACAATGTCGGAAGCGGTATCCCGGATCAGATCCAGTGTCTTCAGGGTGGCTTTGCCTGCCAATACATCCTCCATCAGGTTCTGCAACTGCCCCAGTCCCACACGGCAGGGCACACATTTACCACAGGTCTGGGCATGACACATTTTCAGAAAAGAAAGCTGCAGGTCCACCGGACATAATCCGGGCGGGCTGGCGATAATTCTTCTCTCCAGATCTTTGTACAGGCGTTCCACCGTAAGCTGTGCTTTATTCGGGGTAGCTATCTTCAATCGGCTCATAATCTTCTCCATTCTGCGGGCTGATGCCTGCGTTACTTTTATGCCCTGCGCCACGGGCGCTGCCGGCAACGGCTATGGCGTGCTGCTCTCCGTCTGCAGGCGCGGTGTTTTACTGACACGTACTATGGCATTGGCCACCTGAGCAGGCTGCCTGTTGCGCCGTGTAAGTGCTTACATTTTATTTTTTAAAAAATAGCCGTTTCTTGTCGGCTACTGATTTTTGTATATGTGTAATTGTATCCTAAATAATAAAAACTATCAATAGTTTTTAGGAAAGTTAATTTTTTATCTATCTTTTTGTGGAATATGCATGAGGATGTTTGTCTGATGTGTATGTAAGCTCTTACATTTCAATTTCTTATTCTGCCAGATTCATGGAACCGCTCTCTCAAATTCTGTTTTTCATAAAATGCCCTCTATATTTGCTTTTTATGAAAAAAATAGCCCAGGCGGAACAGGCTGTCAGAAACAAAAAATGACAGGCTAATCCGCCGGAGCTATATTGCCTATGATATTAATCTTTTTACACCGTCACGATCACGCCGCCATCGTTGGCGTACATGCTGCTGACACCGCGGGTGTCCATGATCAGGCATCCTTTGAACTCTGCCTTTTCCATAAGAAGCTTCTTCATGGTCTCGGCGCGGTCAGGAGCATTGCAGTGGGTGATCATCAGGAAACGTTCCTTCGTATCCCCTGCCTCTTCCAGAACGATCTCCGCCATTCTTCGGAGTGCTTTCTTCATGCCGACGCTCTGGCCTCTCTGCACGATACTGCCCTTGTCTCCGGCCATGATCGGCTTGATGTTCAGTGTGGATGCCACCAGTGCTTTCACACCGGTCAGTCTGCCGTTCTTGCGCAGCGTCTCCAGATTATCCAGTACAAAATAGGTATGCACATTGCTTCGGAACTCTTCGATCTGCTTCACGATCTCTTCAAAAGAAAGTCTCTGCTCCTCCAGTTCTACCAGCTTCTTCACGATCTGAGTCTCACCACAGCTGGCGGACTCGGAATCGATGACGTGGATCTGCTTCTTCCCGTATTTTTCCCGATATAAATTCATTCCCAGCACCGCACTGTTATAGCTTCCGCTGAGGTGGGAGGATAAAGTGATCACATACACATGCTCTGCTTCTGTGTGGTAGGCTTCCCTGAAACGCTCTGGGGAAGGACATGCCGACTTGGGGCACTTCGGATACTCTGCCACCTTCTTCAGAAATTCCGCCTGATCAAAATTCTCATCATCCTGAATCTGGTAATCTCCCACTTCCAATCCCAGGGGCACGATCTCGAACCGGGAATCCTGCAAATATTCTTCCGGCAATTCACAACAGCTGTCTACTACGATTTTAAAACTCATATTAATCTCCATATCATTGATTGCAGCTATTCAAAAATATAACTCCCAAAGAGTCATTCTGCGAATGGGGCACTGAATAGTTACAATTATTTTCATTTTTTAAAAACCATACTATGTAGTTTTTAATACTACTTATAATAACACGAAACATTCCGTTCGTAAAGCCTTTACACAAAATATTCATATTCCCTTTTCGGCGGACTTCGTTTATACTATTTCTATATAGTCAGCATATTATGATGCCGGGGCCAAAAGTCCCCGACTTTGATGCCTACGGATTGTTCCGTTTCGACCGAAGCTCCTCACAGAGTTCTTCTCACAAACATATAAGGAGTCCCTATGATCGCATTACAGATTACATCCATGAAAAATTTTATGAATCACCTGCTGGTAGCGGATACTTTCGATCCTTTCCTGCTGGAAGAAGCCACCGTCAGTACGGCTCTCACCGTGACGATCGACGGGCATATCAACAAGGACTTCTATCCCGCGGACGAACGGGGGGAAGACTGCATCCCCTGGGATCTGCAGTCCTGGAGCAAAATAAAAGGACTGTGCTTTGACCTCATCAAGGGAAAACACACTCCTTTGTATTTTAAATTCGTGCTTCATATGCAGCCGGATAAAGCCGCCGCCATGCTTACAAAAGCCCAGGTGGACCCTGACGTCATCCGGGCACTGGTGCTGAACATCCGCTACGACGGGGAAAAAACGGTTCTCACCACCGGGTGCGCCTACCAGACCTTCACCATGGACAAAAGTGCCGACACCGCATGGGACAAGGCATTAAAAAAATATCTGGATCTGAAGGGTATCTCCTACGAAGAACTCTGATCCCGCTCTCCGGGGTATCCCCAGTTCTTCGAATCATTCATAGGAGCGGTTCCTGACGGTCACTCCTTCATCTTCGGTTTGCTGAGCAGGCTCGCCAGATAACCGAGGATCAGCGCTGCGGAGGTTCCCACGGCTCCAGCCTTGAATCCTCCGGCAAACAGTCCTAAAAATCCCTGTTCCTGCACCGCTTCTTTCACGCCCTTCATTAATACATTTCCAAAGCCCAATAACGGTACACTGGCACCGGCTCCCGCATAATCCTGAAACGGTTCATACCAGCCAAGTGCACTGATGACCGCACCGGTGACCACCAGAAGCACCATGATGCGTCCCGGCATCATCTTCGTTTTTTCCATTAATATCTGCACCAAAGCACAGATCAGGCCGCCCACCCAGAAAGCATTGATATAATCCATTCTCTGCATTTCCCCCTTACTATCTGTTTAAGGACAGTCTCTGCACTTTTTCTTAAAATTATGCATTCTTTATTGATGCATTCTTTTTGCCAAAACGAAACCATTCCGGCGGAAGCTGTACCAGGATCACCGCTGCAAATACGATAACGCAGCCTGCGATCTGCCTGGCTGTCAGTGTCTGATCAGTAGTCAGAAATCCGATCTTGTAAGCGATCCAGCCAGAAATCGTAGCGATCACGGATTCCAGGCTCATGATCAGTGCCGCCACCGTAGGATTCAGTCCTTTCTGGCCTACGATCTGTAAGGTATAACCCACACCACAGCTTAAAACACCGGCATATAACAGGGCTCCCAGGCCTTCCTGCAGCTGACCGAAGGTGGGCTGTCCCCAGATGAGTGCTCCGATGCAGCAGACCACTCCACAGACCGTGAACTGGATACAGGATACCACAGCTCCGTCAATTCTTGCTGCATAATGGTCAACGGTCATGATCTGTATGGCAAATGCAATGGCACATAAAAATACCATGATATCTCCGGCTCCGAGACGCAGGGACTCGGTCATGCAGAGCAGATACATGCCCACGGCTGCCATGACTGCTGCCGCCCAGACCACCGGCGCCACTTTTTTCTTCAAAAAGATACCGAACATGGGGACAAAAATGATATATAGCGTTGTGATAAATCCCGCCTTACCGACACTGGTGTATTTAATACCGAACTGCTGCAAGGTACTGGCGATCGTTAGGAAAATGCCACACAAAAGTCCTGCTTTCACATTCAGTTTCCAGTCAAGGGGCGCAGCTTTGTCCCCTGCAATCTTTCTGCTGATCAGAATATACACCAGAATGCTGGCGGCACCGATCAGGGAACGGACACCGTTAAAGGTGAACGGATGCATATAGTCCATGCCCTTGCTCTGGGAGACGAATGCCATGCCCCAGATGGCAGCCGTTAACAGCAGGATCAGGCTGTTTCTCGTAGTTTTTGTTCTCGTATTTTCCATAGCTGTATTTTCCATTCCTTATATTTTTCGTTCCATGCTGCTTTACGGTTATGTGATCTTGTCAGGGCTGTTTCTTATATCTCTCAGCAATCTCCGCCACTACATCCCGCAGCATTTTTCTGCTACAGTCTATGATCAGATCCGCATATTTTTCATACAAAGGGGTTCTCTCCTCGTACAGGTCCCTCAATGTCTGACCGGGCTGCAGGGTCACACCTCTGGCATTCAGATCTCCCAGCCGCTGTTCCACTTCCTCATAAGGAAGCTTCAAATATACCACGGTGCTGATATCCCGCAGATGCTGCATACCCTCCGGCTCGTAGCAGGCGCTTCCGCCGGTGGCAATGATGCTGTTTTCCAGATTCAGAGAGGCATTTACGTTGCTCTCAATCTGCCAGAAGCCCTCCACGCCGTGTTCCGTGATGAGTTCATGCAATAATTTACCGTGTCTTTCCTGAATCACCAGATCCGAATCCACAAAACGTCTGCCCAGGCGCTTTGCCAGAACCACGCCTACCGTACTTTTTCCCGAACCCGGCATGCCGATCAGAGTAATATTGTTTTTCATAAATTTCTGTCCACCTTACCTATACACAAGAAAATCGCCGCCTGTAAGCGACGATCTTCCGTCCTGTTCTTCTTTATAACCTTCGTAGCGCCCCATTTGCAGAACTGCCTCTGTGGGGATTTTGACCCCGACATCATGCTATTTGCTCATGGTGGTTACTTACACTTTATACTTCCGCAATGACTTCCACTTCACATAATACGTTCTTGGGAAGGGTCTTGACTGCAACGCAGCTTCTGGCAGGATTCTCAGTAAAGTACTTTGCATAGACCTGATTGAAAGCTGCGAAATCGCCCATGTCTGCTAGGAAGCAGGAGGTCTTGGCTACTCTGGTGTAGCCGGTACCTGCTGCCTTTAGCAGCTCGCCGATGTTCTTCATTACCTGCTCTGCCTGCTCTTCAATCGTGGTGCCGTGGATCTCTCCGGTTGCAGGATCAATAGGGATCTGACCGGATGCGAAAAAGATATTGCCCAGTACGATTCCCTGGGAATAAGGTCCGATTGCTGCGGGTGCTTTGTCTGTTGAAATCTTCTGTAACATAATATTCTCCTCTTCTTCCTATAATTACGCCCTGAGGATGCCTCCGGATCCTGGCACATCCAAAATCCGATGCAGCATGCACATAGCGTTTACTTCGTCATATCTACCTCCGGCTCATCAAATTCCGCCGTCACGTAGAATCCTCTGGAATTCTCCACGATATCCGCCACAACTCCTTCGCGATTCTTCAACCGATAACGAAAAGGAATATTGGGGGACATGGCCAGAGACGGGTCTATCGTATAATAATAGTTACTGGGCAGAAGTCCCTCGGTCACTGTGATCTTCTGTCCGACCTCCAACAGTCCCGGCCGCTCCATCTTAAATTCTATCCTGCGCATTTTGACTCACCAGCCATTCCCGGCATAATGTGTTTTCGCCGTTTGAGGTTTATTTTACCAGTAACTTACAGCGCTTGCAAGAGTGTGTTTCATTTCTGACCTGCTGCTTTTCCCTATTTCACCGCCGGACTCTCCAATACTACCGCATGTGCGATCCCCGGCACGCTTTTACCTTCGTTGAAACTGGTCTTACTGAGCAGGGCGCCGGTGGGTAGAAAGAGGACTTTTTTCCACTCGCCGGATTCCAGCTTCGGCAGGATGTATGCCGCCAGGGTCACAGCGCTGCATCCACAGCCGCTGCCTCCGGCGTGGGTGTCCTGGGCTTCTGCGTCAAAAATCTCGATACCGCAGTCCATGTGCCGGTCGGCGATGTCAATTCCCTTTTCCCGCAAAAGATCGATCAATACCGTCTGTCCCACGCTTCCCAGATCCCCGGTGATGATCCGGTCATATTCTTCCGGGGTCACATGAAAATCTTCCATGTGACGGGCAACGGTGTCTGCAGCGGCCGGGGCCATGCATGCTCCCATGTTCATGGAGTCTTTCAGGCCGTAATCCACGATCCTTCCGGGAGTCATGCCGGTAATGTGGGCTCTGCACTTCTGATTTAGTCCCAATGCAAAGGCTCCGCTTCCCGTCACCGTCCAGCTGGCAGACAGAGGTCTCTGGCTCCCATAATCTAACGGAAAACGGAACTCCTTCTCCGCACTGGCAAAATGACTGGAGGTCACACAGACCACATGCTCCGCATAGCCTCCCGCTGTCATCACAGCTCCCAGTGTCAGCGCTTCCCCGCAGGTAGAGCAGGCACCGTAGACTCCAAACAGAGGAATATTGTAAGCGGAGATACCGAAGGAAGTGGCAATGCACTGCCCCAACAGATCACCGGCGAAGAGATACGACACATCCTCCGCTTTCCATCCGGCCTTTTCCATGACCATGTAGACTGCGTCCTTCTGGAGATTACTTTCCGCCTCTTCCCAGGTCTTACAGCCGAAGAGATCATCCTCTCCCACCATGTCGAACAGGGTGCCTAACGGTCCTTCGCCTTCTTTTTTTCCCACGATACTGGCACCGGCGATCACACACACCGGCTGTGCCAGACGGATACTGCTTCTTCCCACTCTCTGATTCATAATTTCTCCTTCCATGCGATAACACTGCATTCTTTTTTGTCAGTGTTCCCGCATTAGGGAAGAATTATGAATTACAAAAAATTGTAACTATTCAGAACCCCATTCGCAAAACCGCTACTTCGTAGCTTTCCTTTTGCTCATGTGGTTACTTCGCCATATAAAACTGCTTATCTGCCTGAATGCAAGCATTCGCAGAATGCAGTTTTTCATGGCTCTGAATAGTTACAAAATATCTCCTCCAGCGCCCCAATCACCTTCTGTAATATCTCATCCGCCATATCCGAATAGTGAATGACCAGAATTCCCCGATATTTCTGCGCATCCGCAAAGCAATATTCCGACAGACAGTTCACGAGAATTCCCCGCTGTCTGGCCGCCCACTTGATCTCCACATCACTAAGTTCCGTCCGCACATGCAGCAGAAAATGAGTCCCGGCATCATCCTGATAGATCTGGCTGATCTGACTTAAAGGTGACTCCCGAAACATCCGGCAGATCCGCTCCCGCTGCCCTCTGTAATCGTTGAGCAGTCTCCGGATATGGCGTTCAAAATACCCTTTTTCCAGAAACGCTGCCATGGCATACTGTTCAAAACCGGATACCGTGCAGGAATAAAAATTCATAGTGGAAATATAGCGTTCCATCAATTTCTCCGGCAGCACCATATAGCCGATACGCAGGGATGGCACCATGGTCTTGGAAAAAGTGTTGATGTAAATAACTCTGTGGTTGCGGTCCATGGACTGCATGGAGGGAACCGGCTTTCCCACCATGCGGAATTCACAATCGAAATCGTCCTCCACGATATAGCGCTCCGGTTCCTTCGCCGCCCAGCGAAGCAGTTCCTGCCGTCTTCCCACTGGCATGACCAGTCCGATGGGAAAATGATGTTCCGGCGATACATGCGCCACGGTAATACCCTTTTGATCCAGCTGT
This sequence comes from Clostridium sp. AM34-9AC, assembly GCF_003480225.1. Classification (NCBI taxonomy): domain Bacteria; kingdom Bacillati; phylum Bacillota; class Clostridia; order Eubacteriales; family Clostridiaceae; genus Clostridium; species Clostridium sp. AM34-9AC. The sequence continues at coordinate 28,619 of NZ_QUIU01000030.1, read as the reverse complement.
TCCACTTTCATTCCCTGACCGTCAATGTCCACATAATCCCAGGTCACACCGCCCACATCATACAGTTTCGTAATCTTGCGATACCCAGGATTTTCCACACCGAATTTTGCATTTTTGCCCAATAACTGTAGCAGACGACTGTAGAGATATTCTGTTCCCGCTCCCACAATAATATGATCCGGTGACACATGCATGCCACGGTACCGATACAAATGCTCTGCAATGGCCACCCTTAGTTTTTCCACTCCGTTAAAAGGAACCGTCTTAAGCAGAGACGTATCATAATCCGTCAGGGTCTGCCGCATGATCTTCGCCCAGGTGGCAAAGGGGAACTTATCATATTGAATATTGTTGGCCGTCAGATCCGCCAGATATTCTTCCTCCCGGAAACGGGTCACAAAGGATGCATAGGCTGGGGCGGAGACGTTCTTCACTTCCAGACGGTTGACAAAATACCCTCTCTTTTCCTCCGACCGGATATAGCCCTCCAGCAGCAGCTGTTCATAGGTATTCTCCACGGTCTTGACACTGACCTGTAAGTGCTCGGCAAACGCCCGCTTCGAAGGAAGCTTCTCACCGGCAGTCAGCCGGCCGCTCAAGATGTCAGCTTTCATCGCTTCATATAAGTATTCATACATGGTTTTTCTGCCACGGGCAGTCAGATCATAGGTCAGCATCTGGTATCCTCATTTTTTCTTATTTTGGTTATTTAAAAGATATCAGATTTTATTATAATGAACTCATAAAGTAAAAGCAAGCAGGAAGGACAGATTCTCCCCCCGCCAAGGGGGTGACTCCTCAAGAGGGCAGCTCCTCAAGAAGAGCAGGATTTTCCTTCGGAAAACAAGGGAGGATTTAACATGGGCGTATATGCAATCACCGGCGCATCCAGCGGAATCGGCGCCAAGACAAAAGAACTGTTACTTCAAAAAGGACACGAAGTCATCAATATCGATCTGAAGGACGGCGATATCTGCGTGAACCTGGCAACCCCGGAAGGAAGACAGGCCGCTGTAGACAAGCTGCATGAGCTGCATCCCGAAGGTCTGGACGGCATGATCTGCAATGCCGGTGTCTCCGGTGCCTGCGGCAATCTGGAACTGATCATTTCCCTGAACTATTTCGGAACCGTAGCCATTGCAAAGGGCGTCTATGACCTCCTTAAGAAAAAACACGGCAGCTGCGTAGTCACCGTATCCAACACCATTTCCCAGGGTGCGGGACGTAAAGATATCGTAGATCTGCTGAACAATATCGGTGATGAAAAGAGAGTATTAAGCCTGGTATCCTCCATGGATTCCACTAACCTCTCCGTGGGCAACAGTCTCTATGTATCCACCAAATATGCTCTGGCCAGATGGGTCCGCAGAGTCTCTGCTACCTGGGCTGCCAACGGTGTCCGCATCAATGCGGTAGCTCCCGGCAACGTACATACTGCCATGACCGCTACCATGAGCACCACCGCGAAAATGGCACTGAATGCCCTTCCCATTCCCACCAAGTACGGTCAGGAATGTCTGATGGCTCCCGAAGAGATCGCTGAGGTGATGGTATTCCTGGCATCCGATTCCGCCAGAGGTGTCAACGGCAACATCATGTTCGTAGACGGCGGTACTGACGCACTGTTAAATTCTGAAAAGGTATATTAAGGAGGAACACGCTATGAGACCCATTGAAAAATATGTAGAAGCTATGGAAAATAAAGATTTTGCCGGACTTGCAGAGTTGTTCACCCCTGATGGCATTCTGTGTGACTATTGTACCACCTCCGCTTCCCAGCAGGAATATCATATCTACGGAAAAGAGGCCATCAATATGTTCTTCCGTAACAAATTCGGTTTCCGCCGCTACTCCATTCTGGATGCTGAGGTCGTAAATGATGAGCAGGCCGAGTTCATTGCCAACTTCGGAGGCTACAACATCATGGCCATCGCCACGGTTCGTGAGACCGATGAAAACGGTCTGATCCAGAGACTTACCGTAAGACCGAAATAATTTTTGCTATCCCCTTATACTTTTCTCTATATAGAATCTTAATGTAAAAGAAGCTGCACCCTACGGTACAGCTTCTTTTACATTCTATCTTCCGAATACGTCGGTCATTCCGGAGCACTGCCAGAGATCACATAGCTGGTCACGGCATACAGGATCTCACCGTTGTACTCCACTCTGGACCAGCCAGATCCTTCACTGTAGCCGGTACGATGCAGATTGGTTCCGTTCCGCACCTGGGTACGTACAGTGCTCTCTCCCTCGCTGGTGCTTGGTTCCGTCCGCAGATTGATCAGATCTTTGGGGGTAATATAATCATCACAATCCGTAAAGACGATCACTCTGCCGTCCTGGGTGCTGACGCGGTTGGGATATGTCGGCTTCTCCGGGGTCTTATAGGTAAGATCCGTGGTCAGATATGCTGATACTGCATAAACCGTCTGACCGTTGTATTCCAGTCTGGACCATCCGGTGGAATCGTTCCTTCCGGTGCGTACCAGAGTCTCTCCGTTCTTCAGCTGCCCTACCACATTGCCCTCATCTCCGGTATAGGGTGTACTGCGAAGATTACTCACATCCTTGGCAGTGACCGTCTCGTTCACATCACCGAACGTCATGGAATTTCCCTCCGCAAGAGCATCTCCCGTATTATTGGTAGCGGGGACTTCGGTTGCCACCGGTGCCTCTGTCGGCTGCGGCTGTGCTTCCGGAGCCTGTGTAGGTGTCGGTTGCGGTGCTTCTGTCACTGCTGCCGCAGGCTCCGGAGTAACCGTCTCGGGGATTTGTGTAGTCTCCGGTTCCGCCGTTGCCACCTTTTCCGATGCGATCCCGGTCTCCGGGGTCTCTGCAGAAGCCTGTTCTGAGCTCTGCGCTTCTGTTGTCACCGCCGCGAATTCATTATTTTCCGTAGTTCTGTCATGATGGCTCAGTTTCCACAGCGGAATACAGATCAGGACCGCCAGAACCATCATGCCCGCAAAAGCCGGAATCATCCATGGCCGGAACCGGAAGCCAATCCCGTCCCCCTCGTCGAAGTCATCCAGGTCATCCCCTTCCGGATACTCCCCATAGTCCTCATCCTCCGTAAAGTCCTCCGATTCCACAGTATACGGATCCTCTGTATCACAGGTTGTTTCCCATACAGCATCATCACGTCGTCCCGCCTGTTCAGAATCCACCTCTGCATCCGCAAGTTCTTCATAGTCAAAATTATATTCTTCCGGTTCCCTTTTCCGGTCTCTGACACCCTTTTCTTCCATGGCATGCCCTCCTTCCGCCATCTTTAAGCTGATTATATACTTCCCTCTTTTGCAAAACAAGTACCTTTTCCTGTCTTTGCAGGTATGTTATACTGACTGTAGCATTATAAAAACCTCTCAGGAGTTATATTCTCTATGAAAAATAAACTTGCCAAATGGAAACCTTATATTTTCCTCGCGGTCCTGCTCGCCAGCCTGGTTCCTCTGGTATGGCTGGGGCGTTACAATTATCCCACCGGGGATGATTATTATTACGGTACGGAAGCCCATCTGGTCTGGCAGCAGACCGGAAGCATACCACAGGCCATTTCCGCCGCCTGTGCCGGTGTCGCCAAAAGCTATCAGATCTGGCAGGGAACCTATTCAGCGCTGTTTCTGATGTATCTTGCGCCCAATGCCTTCTCCAATACCGCCTATCATCTGGTGACTTTTGTGATCCTTCTTTTGCTGTGCGGCAGCATTTTCTATCTGCTACGGCCTCTGGTCTGCCATTTTCTGCCGGGGATATGTGGGGAATGGATCACGATTTCCTCAGTATTCAGTTTCCTGTGCATCCAGACAGTGGCCTTTCAGAGCGACAGCTTTTACTGGTACAACGGCTCCATGTATTACACCGGTTTCTTTGCCGTGACCCTGTTTTTCCTGGGCACATTGCTTCGCTACCTGTACAATGGGAAAAAGATACTGATGCTTCCGCTTCTCCTGTTCGCAATTTTCTTAGGCGGTGGCAATTACGTGTCCCTTCTCCCCTGCATGCTGTTTGTGGTAACCGTAACCTTTCTACTGCTATTGCAGAGAAATAAAAAGACTTATGTCTGCGGAATTACCTCCGCTGTTCTCCTGCTATCTTTTGCCGTCAGTGCCATGGCCCCCGGCAATCAGGTGCGGCAGGACGGCATGTGGAAAATTCCCGCATGGAAAGCCATTGCAAAGTGCCTGTTGCAGGGTGTCCGCTATACCTTCGCCTGGACCGGACTGTGGTGGCTGCTTGCCGCCCTGCTTCTGCTGCCGGTCTTCCTGCGCATTTTACAGAAGAAAAACGGAGGGTTTTTCTCCCATCCCCTCCTTTTTACCGGATATTCCTACGGATTGTTCTGCTCCATGTCCTGTCCTCTGTTCTATACCATGAACTCCACAGGACCCGGCCGGGCCGTAGCCATTGTCTACTATACGTTTCTGCTGATCAGTTTTGCTGTGTTCTTCTACTGGCTCGGATATATAGTCCGGAAGCTGCAAATGCGTCAGAATACTCCGGAGAAAATGTCGGTCCTCGGCAAGTTGAAAATTGCCCGTTATGTCGCCATGACGGTCCTGTTGGCCGTCATCCTTTTCACCGGAGTATGGCAGGAGACCTCCGCCGCAAAAGCGATCCAGGTGCTGGCAGACGGGGAAGCCGCTGCCTATGCTGCAGAATACGAAGAACGACTGCTTCTGTTGAATAATCCGGAGATTACGGATGTGGTTCTGACGCCGTTTATCCATCAGCCTGCCATGATCTATACCGGTGATCTCCCCGGAGACCCGGAGGATCCCACCAGTAAAAAGACCGCCCAATACTTTGGAAAAAATTCCATATACGTAGATTACAGCAATTAATCCCCCAAAAAAGGACGCTTCCGGTTTTTCCGGAAACGTCCTTTTGTTATCTTTTACTATTCTTATTGTCCTTCGTACTTCTCACTCTGCATACGGATCAGTTCTGCATCGTCGAAGTAATTGATACGCATAGCGCTCTTTACCTCAGACAGGGTCTGTGCTGCCACTTCACGGGCCTCGTCACTGCCCTTCTTCAGGATCTCATATACTGCGGGAATATCCTTCTCCAGTTCTTTTCTACGGTTACGGATGGGCTCCAAGGTCTCCTGCATTACGTTGTTCAGGAACTTCTTCACCTTCACGTCACCCAGACCGCCTCTGGTATAATGCGCCTTTAACTCGTCCAGATTTGCGTAATCCGGCAGGTATCTCTCGAAGTGCTCCGGCTTGCAGAAAGCATCCAGGTAAGTGAATACCGTGTTGCCCTCCAGATGTCCGGGATCGCTGACCAACAGATGCTCGGGATCGGTGTACATGCTCATGATCTTGGTGCGTACATCGTCTGCGCTGTCTGCCAGATAGATGCAGTTGCCAAGGGATTTACTCATTTTCGCCTTGCCATCGATGCCGGGCAGTCGCTGACATGCCTCATTTTCAGGCAACAATGCCTTGGGCTCTACCAGTACCGGTGCATATACGGTGTTGAATTTGTGTACGATCTCTCTGGTCTGTTCGATCATGGGCAGCTGATCACCACCTACGGGAACGGTGGTCGCCTTGAAAGCGGTAATATCGGAAGCCTGGCTGATGGGATAGGTAAAAAATCCCACAGGGATGCTGGCTTCGAAGTTACGCATCTGAATCTCACTCTTTACGGTCGGGTTTCTCTGTAATCTTGCTACGGTTACCAAATCCATGTAATAGAAGGTCAGTTCACACAGCTCGGAAATCTGAGACTGGATGAAGATTGTTGCCTTACTGGGATCCAGTCCGCAGGACATGTAGTCCAGCGCCACTTCGATAATATTCTGACGCACCTTCTCGGGATTCTCGATATTGTCCGTCAGTGCCTGTGCATCTGCGATCATGATAAAAGTTTTCTTATATTCACCGGAATTCTGCAGCTCTACACGTCTTCTCAGGGAGCCTACATAATGTCCCACATGTAATCTTCCGGTAGGTCTGTCACCTGTCAAAATAATCTTGTCCATTTCGTCCTCTCAATCCGCCGTCTACGCGGCTATACATCATTGCTTCTATCATACCATCTTTTTGCATAGAAGCAAATGATTTTTCTACAGAATTAACGCTTTGTGTGCAAGCCCCCTCGCATTCGTTCTGCTGTTCTATGGCTGAACTATTGCAAGCAACTTATCCAGAATTTTATGTGCCACCTGTTCCTTGCTCATCAGTTCCAGGCTCTCCTCGGAATTCTTTGTGATCAGTGTCACAATATTGGTGTCCGTGCCAAAGCCCGCTCCTGCGCTCTTCAAACTGTTGGCACAGATCATGTCACAGTGCTTGCTCTCCAGCTTCTTCCGGGAATTCTCCAGTACATTTTCCGTCTCCATGGAAAATCCACACAAAATCTGTCCCGGTCTCTTGTTTTCCCCAAGGGTCTTCAAAATATCCTTCGTCCGCACCAGAGGGATCGACATGTCTCCGTCTTTTTTCTTAATCTTATTGTCTGCTGTCACTGCCGGGGTGTAGTCTGCCACGGCTGCTGCCTTGATGACAAAATCATAGTCCTGCGCTCTGGACACGATTGCATCGTACATCTCTTCTGCCGTCTGTACCGGCACCACATTTACAAACAAAGGCGGCTCCACATCCGTATGGGCTGCCACCACCGTCACTTCTGCGCCGCGGTGCATTGCAGCTCTCGCCAGGGCATAACCCATTTTTCCACTGGAGTGATTCGTGATAAAACGCACCGGGTCAATGGGTTCTCTGGTGGCACCTGCGGAGATCAGCACCTTTTTGCCCGCCAGATCCTTCTCGCAGGCGATCTCCTTCACCACGGCTTCGAACAGTACGGACTCCTCCGGCATTCTGCCGTCACCGATATCGCCGTTGGCCAGCATTCCCGTGGCCGGAGTGATGATCTCATAGCCGAAATGCTTTAATTTTTCGATATTATCCTGCACGATGGGGTTGTGATACATATTATGATTCATGGCAGGGGACACAATCTTCTTGCAGGGACATGCCATGACCGTAGTAGTCAACATATCATCTGCGATGCCGTTTGCAATCTTGCCGATCACATTGGCAGAAGCCGGTGCCACCAGAACCACATCCGCCCGCTTTGCCAGTGCCACATGTTCCACACTGTACTGGAAATTGCGGTCAAAGGTGTCCACCAGACATTTATGTCCCGTCAGACTTTCAAAAGTAATGGGGTTAATGAACTGCGTGGCATTCTGTGTCATCAGCACTTCCACATCACAGTGCTGTTTTAACAGCATCCGCGCTACATTGGCCATTTTATATGCAGCAATACTTCCCGAGATTGCCAGAACTACGGTCTTTCCCTTCAGCATAGTCGTCTCCTTTTGCCTGATTTATCAAAAATACTTCAAAACTGTACTCCTAAAATACCATAAGTGCATATTTTATGCAAATATCACTTTTCTTTTTGTCCGGGATATGATATAAACAGTAGGAGTGTCCCGAATCACCGGGGCAGCTTGTATTGTATCTCCCAGAGGGAGAATGGTAACAAGGAGGAAAATTTCATATGAACAAACAAAGTAAGACAATGCGACTCACGTTGATGGGATTGTTTGCTGCGGTACTTTTGCTGATGGCTTATACCCCGCTCGGGTACCTGAACATCGGCCCCCTGGCAATCACCTTCAATGTCATCCCCGTTGCACTGGCTGCAATCACTCTTGGCCCTGTAGGCGGAGCCGCCATGGGAGCAGTATTCGGATTGACCAGCTTTTTGCAATGCATCGGTGTGGGAGGCACCAGCGCCATGGGAGCAATGCTTTTTGGCATCAACCCTGTGTTGGCCTTCATCCAGCGTTTCATCCCCAGACTTCTGGACGGATTTCTGTTGGGATATGTCTTCCGTTACAGCCGCAAAGCCGTAGGAGACAGAATCGCCTGCATAATCACCGGATTTTGCAGCGCATTTTTCAACACCGCATTTTTCATGTCCCTTTTAGTACTGCTGTTCGGCAATACTTCCTATGTGCAGGGACTGATGGGTGGTAAAAACGCGATTTTATTCATCTGCTCTTTTGTAGGTGTGAATGCGGTCTTCGAGATGTGTGCATCCACGTTCCTGACCGGAGCGGTAGGGCTGGCACTGATCAAGGCAAAAGTCATTCCTGTATATCAGAAAGCAGAGTCTGCAGCATAACAGGAGTATACCCGTGGTACTGACAATCGACATCGGAAATACTACGATCGGCATCGGGGGATTTCAGGGAAATAAGCTGCTCTTTATTGAGAAGATATCGTCCCGCCGTCCCCTGTCTGATGCCGGATATAGAAAAAAACTGAATATGATTTTAGACAAACACGGTCTGTCCGCCGAAGCCTTTGAGGGATCTGTGATCTCCTCGGTTGTGCCTTCGGTGACAGCCGTTTTTTCCTCTGCTCTGGAAGCTTTTCTGGGGCAGAAGCCTCTGCTTCTTACCCATGAACTGGATCTTGGCTATGAGATCTGTACGGAATTTCCGGAAAAGGTGGGCTGCGACCGCCTGGCAGATATCGCCGGAGCCATTTCCCGCTATCCTCTGCCACTGATCACCATTGATCTGGGCACCGCCACGACATTTAACGTGTTGGATGAGAACCGTCGCTTTTTAGGCGGCCTGATCCTTCCCGGCGTGGGAACCGCCCACAGGGCACTTTTAGGCAGGACCGCCCAGCTCCCGAAAGGGGACATTCATATGCCCGCCCACACCATCGGTGCGAATACGCAGGAATGCATCACCGGAGGAATGCTCTTGGGCAACGCCTGTGCCATCGACGGACTGATCCGCCGTATCCAGACAGAGTTAGGGCAAAAAGCAACGGTCGTTGCCACCGGAGGGTACGCAACGACCGTCATTCCACATTGTGAAACGAAGATCCATATCGATCAGAATCTTCTTATGAAGGGTCTGAGATCCATCTACGAGAATAATACCTCTACTGGATCACCAGATTAGAGTAGCCCATCAGGCTCTCATCCACAGCATGTGCGGCTTCTCTGCCTTCACGGATCGCCCACACCACCAGGGACTGTCCTCTGTGCATATCACCGGTGACGAATACATTTTCCACACTGGTCTGGTATTTGCCGGGGGCAGTTTTTACGTTGGTGCGTTCATTTAATTCCACCCCGAAAGCATCGGTAATATATTTCTGACTTCCCAAAAATCCTGCTGCGATCAGTACAATCTCCGCATCCAGGATCTGCTCACTTCCGGCAATCTCCTGCATCTTCATGCGTCCGGTAGCCGGATCCTTTTCCCAGGACAGCTTCACGATCTTCACGGCTTTCAGGTTGCCGTTCTTATCCTTGATAAATTCCTTGACCGTAGATTCATAGATTCTCGGATCCTGTCCGTAGACTGCAATGGCTTCTTCCTGACCGTAATCGGTCTTGCAGACCTTCGGCCATTCGGGCCAGGGATTGTTCTCTGCTCTCTTGTCCGGAGCCTTGGGCATCATCTCGATCTGGGTCACAGACTTGGCACCGTGACGGATGGAAGTTCCCACACAGTCATTACCGGTATCACCACCGCCGATGATGACCACGTTCTTACCCTTGGTCTCCACATATTTTTTATCTTCAAAGTTCGAATCCAGCAGGCTCTTGGTATTGGCTTTCAGAAAATCCACCGCGAAATAGATTCCCCTGGCATCTCTGCCTGGCGCATTGATGTCTCTGGGATTGGAAGCACCACAGGCCAGTACGACACGGTCAAAATCATGTAACAGCTTGGATGCCTTGATGTCCTTACCGATATCCGTACCGGTGACAAAGGTGACGCCCTCTTTCTTCATGATGGCTATCTTACGGTCAATGATCTGTTTCTCCAGCTTCATGTTGGGGATGCCGTACATTAACAGTCCTCCCACACGGTCGGAGCGCTCAAATACTGTGACCTGATGTCCTCTCTGGTTCAGCAGATCCGCCGCTGCCAGTCCGGAAGGACCGCTGCCGATGACTGCCACCTTTTTGCCGGTACGCACCACAGGGGGCTTGGCTGCCGCATAACCCTCGCTGTAGGCGTTTTCAATAATTGCATATTCGTTCTCCTTGGTGGAGACCGGATCCCCATTCAGTCCACAGGTACATGCCGCCTCACACAGAGCCGGACATACTCTGGACGTGAACTCGGGGAAATTGTTGGTCTTCTTCAGGCGGTTGTAAGCCTGCTGCCAGTTGCCGGTATATACCAGGTCGTTCCACTCCGGCACCAGATTGTGCAGGGGGCATCCGCTGGCCATACCGCAGATCATCATGCCCGACTGACAGAACGGCACACCGCATTCCATACATCTGGCACCCTGTAAACGCTGCTTTTCCTTCGGCAGATGCTCATGGAATTCATTAAAATGCTGTATTCTCTTCTTCGGATCCTCAGCCACGCTGACTTCCCTTTTATATTCCATAAATCCCGTTGGTTTTCCCATGACTCTCTCCATTCTGCAGACGCTTCGGCATCGGAAGAATCGCGAACTAAATTTCATATTTAGTTCTGCGATAAACTAATTTGTGGCGCCCGCGGCACAAATTAGTCGTGTGAAAAGCAATCTATCAAGATTACTTTTCACACTGCCTCCATTTACTTTCTGGTGTTGGCATAGAATGCTTCGATCTGTGCCTGCTCTGCGCTCAGTCCCTTTTCCTCCATCTGGACGATGGTCTTCAGGACTCTCTCATAGTCATGAGGGATGATCTTCTTGAACTTGGGCAGATACTCTCCAAAGTTATCCAGCACTTCCTTACCCTTGGCGGAGTTGGTCAGTGCCACATGCTCCTGGATCATGGATTTCAGTTCCAGCACATCATATTTGGATGTGATCTCACTGGAAGATACCATTTCCTTATTCAGGCGTTTGTACAGATCGTTGCCTTCATCCAGAACATAAGCGATACCGCCGCTCATACCGGCTGCAAAATTTTTACCGGTGGGGCCTAAGACTACCACACGTCCGCCGGTCATGTACTCACAACCGTGATCACCCACACCTTCGACTACCGCAATGGCACCGGAGTTACGTACGCAGAAACGTTCGCCTGCCACACCGTTGATGAATGCTTTACCGGAGGTTGCACCGTACAGTGCCACGTTACCGATGATGATGTTTTCCTCCGCCTTGAACCTGCTGCCCTGAGGGGGATATACCACCAGCTTACCGCCGGATAAGCCCTTGCCGAAGTAGTCATTGCTGTCGCCCACCAGCTCCAGTGTCAGGCCCTTGGGGATAAAGGCTCCGAAGGACTGTCCGCCGGCACCTTTACACAGTACATGATAGGTATCTTCTTCCACGTCATCGCCCAGTTTTCTGGTGATCTCACTTCCGAGGATCGTACCGAAGGCACGGTCAGTGTTGCTGACATCCACTTCGATACTGCGCTTCTGTCCTGCATCGATGGCTTTTCCTAACTGCTTTAATAATACCTTCTCATCCAGTGTCTTCTCTAACTGGAAGTCATAGACCTGTCTGGGATCGAAGGTCACCTTCTGCTTGCTGCCCTCGTAAGGATTGCTTAAGATCTGGGTCAGATCCACTTCCTCCTGACGCTCGGTCAGATGCTCTTTTCTCTTCAGCAGATCGGTTCTGCCCACCAGTTCATCTACGGTACGCACGCCCAGTGCTGCCATGTATTCCCGCAGCTCCTGTGCGATAAATTTCATAAAGTTTTCCACATATTCCGGCTTACCGCGGAAGTTTTTCCGCAGCTCCGGATTCTGGGTAGCCACACCTACCGGACAGGTATCCAGATTACATACTCTCATCATGACACAACCCATGGTTACCAAAGGAGCGGTAGCAAAACCGAATTCCTCGGCGCCTAAAATGGCTGCGATGGCTACGTCTCTGCCACTCATGAGCTTACCGTCGGTCTCGATACGGACTTTATTACGCAATCCATTCATGATCAGGGTCTGATGGGTCTCTGCCAGTCCCAGTTCCCAGGGTAGTCCGGCATTGTGGATGGAGTTTCTCGGTGCCGCACCGGTACCGCCGTCATAACCGGATACCAGGATGACCTGGGCTCCCGCCTTGGCCACACCGGCTGCTACGGTTCCCACACCGGCTTCGGATACCAGCTTCACGGAGATTCTTGCCTGGGTGTTGGCATTTTTCAGATCATAGATCAGCTGCGCCAGATCCTCAATGGAATAAATATCGTGATGAGGGGGCGGAGAGATCAGGGACACACCGGGTGTGGAATGTCTGGTCTTGGCGATCCAGGGATATACCTTTCCTCCGGGCAGATGTCCGCCCTCGCCGGGTTTTGCTCCCTGTGCCATCTTGATCTGGATCTCCTGTGCACTCACCAGGTAACGGCTGGTGACGCCGAAACGTCCGCTGGCTACCTGCTTGATGGCGGAGCAACGGTTCAGTCCGTCCGGTCCTACGGTCAGACGGTCCAGATCCTCACCGCCCTCACCGGAATTGCTCTTGCCGTGCAGATGGTTCATGGCGATGGCCATGGTCTCATGGGCTTCCTTGGAAATGGAGCCATAGGACATGGCACCGGTCTTGAATCTGGTCACGATGGATTCTACCGGCTCTACTTCCTCGATGGGCACGCCCTTTTTCGGATAGTTAAAGTCCATCAGTCCTCTGAGGTTCTTGATGGAATCTTCGTCATTGACCATGGCGGTGTACTGCTTGAACATCTGGTAATCACCGCGTCTGGTGGATTCCTGTAACATATGGATGGTAGCGGGATTATACAGATGCTCGTCACCGCCGCTACGCATCTTGTGATGTCCGGGGCTGTTTAAGGTCAGATCGTTTTTCAGTCCCAGCGGATCAAATGCCTGAGAGTGCAGGTCGTCTACCTGCTGCTCAATATCTTTTAAGGTAATACCTCCCACACGACATACGGTGTTGGAGAAATACTTACTGATAACTTCCGGCGCGATACCGATAGCCTCGAAGATCTGGGAACCCTGATAGGACTGGATGGTACTGATACCCATCTTGGATGCGATCTTGACGATGCCGTGGAGGACAGCATTGTTGTAATCATCCACTGCTGCATAGTAATCCTTATCCAGCATATTGCTCTCGATCAGCTCCTTGATGGTATCCTGTGCCAGATAAGGGTTGATGGCGCAGGCACCGTAACCGAGCAACGTAGCAAAATGGTGTACTTCTCTGGGTTCGCCGGACTCCAGGATCAATGCGACTCTGGTTCTCTTCTTGGTGCGTACCAGATACTGGTTCAGGGCAGATACAGCAAGCAGGGAAGGAATGGGCACATGGTTCTCATCCACGCCTCTGTCGGACAGGATCAGAATGTTCACGCCTTCTCTGTAAGCTCTGTCCACTTCCACGAACAGTCGGTCAATGGCACGCTCTAAGCTGGTGTTCTTATAATATACGATAGGTACGACTTCTACCTTGAAGCCGTCTACTTTCATGTTCTTGATCTTCAAGAGATCCGTGTTGGTCAGGATCGGGTTGTTGACCTTCAGAACGTTACAATTCTTCGGAGTCTCCTCCAGGATGTTGCCCTCGGTACCGATGTATACGGTGGTGGAGGTTACGATCTCCTCTCGGATAGCATCAATAGGCGGGTTCGTCACCTGTGCAAACAGCTGCTTGAAATAATGGAACAGCGGATGATTCGTCTTACTCAGCACTGGCAGTGGCGTATCCACACCCATGGCTGCGATGGCTTCGCTGCCGTTCTTTGCCATCGGCAGAATGCTCTGCTTCATTTCATCATAGGTGTAGCCAAAAGCCTTCTGCATCCGCTGGCGCTCTTCGTAGGTGTATTCCGGTACACGATAGTTCGGGATATGGATGCTCTTCAGTTCGGTCAGATTGTTGTCCAGCCATTCTCCATAAGGCTGTCTGGAAGCATATTTTTCTTTGATCTCCTCATCGTCGATGACTTTTCCCTGTACGGTATCGACCAAAAGCATCTTACCGGGGCGAAGTCTTTCTTTTACTTTGATCTTCGTGGGATCAATGGGAAGCACACCTACCTCAGAGGACAGGATCAGGGTATCGTCATCCGTGATCATGTAACGGGAAGGACGCAGACCGTTTCTGTCCAACACAGCACCCATGATATCTCCGTCGGAGAACAGGATGGATGCGGGACCGTCCCAGGGCTCCATCATGGTAGCGTAATACTGATAGAAATCTCTCTTGGTCTGGGACATTGCTTTGTTGTTCGCCCAGGGCTCGGGGATGGCGATCATGACTGCCAGAGGCAGCTCCATGCCGCTCATTACCAGGAACTCCAATGTGTTGTCCAACATCGCGGAATCGGAACCGGTCTTGCTGATGGCGGGTAATACCTTATGCAGCTGACCCTTCAGATGCTCGGATTCCATGTTCTCTTCGCGCGCCAGCATCTTATCGGCATTGCCGCGGATGGTGTTGATCTCACCGTTGTGTACCATCAGACGGTTCGGATGCGCACGCTCCCAGCTGGGGTTGGTGTTCGTGGAGAAACGGGAATGTACCATAGCAATGGCAGATTCGTAATCCTCACTCTGTAAATCTGCAAAGAAGGTACGAAGCTGTCCTACCAGGAACATTCCTTTATATACGATGGTTCTGCTGGAAAGGGAGACTACATAGGTATCATCGGAAGACTGTTCAAACACACGTCTTGCAATGTACAGTCTGCGGTCGAAGGGCAGACCTTTTTCCACATCCGCAGGCTTTTTCACAAAGCCCTGCATGATGTAAGGCATGCACTCCACAGCCTTGTGTCCCAGCACATTGGGAAAGGTGGGCACTTCACGCCAGCCGAGGAATTCCATTCCTTCCTTTTCCACAATGATCTCGAACATCTTCTTCGCCTGGTTGCGGCGCAGCTCTTCCTGAGGGAAGAAGAACATGCCAACACCGTATTCTCTCTCTCCGCCGATTTCCATGCCCAGAGCCTTTGTAACTCTTGCAAAAAATTTGTGGGGGATCTGGGTCAGAATACCGACACCGTCACCGGTCTTACCTTCCGCATCCTTACCGGCTCTGTGCTCCAGATTCTCTACGATCTTCAGCGCATTCTCTACGGTAGCACGGCTTTTCTCACCGTGAATATTGACACAGGCTCCGATACCGCAGTTATCATGCTCAAATTCTTCCCGATATAACGGTGCCTTGGGCAGCTCCTGTTTTACATCAAACATATAGTTCTCCTTTCCGGGTTTCTATTTCTCTCTTTTTCATCTGTCTGTTACTATTCATAACCTCATTTGCAAGACCGTGCTTTCAGCACTTTCCTGCAACTAAAAAAGGTCGCAATGAGACTCTTTCGAGCGCCTCATTGCGACCTTTTCTGTACTATACACCTATTTTTCTCATTTGTAAATATAGATTTTTCCTTGAATTGTCAGATAATTTGTCAATTTAGTTATTCACACGGCTGTTGTCTGTGAATTGTGCCAATTTTCTTTTTTAAGCCATGCTTTTAGCACAACTCTTTGGGGATTTTCCCTATTTTTCCTGTCTTCGACCATACACTTTGCTTGCCAGTCCCTGATAGATTGCAGAGAAATGTCTGCTTTCTGCCATTGCGGTCCGGAGAGGTGCCAGGGTCAGTGCCATCACAGCGCGGTAACGGAACAGTTCTACGGGTTTCATGTATTTTGTCGTGATCTCCTTATGCTCTGTGGCACTGCGTTTCAGGTTCTCCTTTGTCTCGGAGTAGCCGCCGCCTTCGTAGGAAGATACGGTAAGCCCCAGATACTGCATGGGAGCCTTCGCCCGGTAATAGCACCACAGAAAATGTTCATAATCTGCGCGGATCTTGTATTTTGGTTCGTAGGGCTTCTGTCGGCACAGGTCTGCGGCATAGAAGCAGGACTGATGGCAGGGAATGTTGCGGTAGCAGACAAAGCCGGTGATTCGGGGCGGGGATGATATCTTCGTGTCCGTTTTCGCGCTGTAGGTATCTCCGTAATAGATGCCTTGCAGTTTCATAGGGTGCTGTTCCATGAATTGTGCGGTGTGTGCCAGAACTTCCTTGTCATAGAAGAGGTCACCGCAGTTTAAGAACAGAATGTAATCTCCGGTCACATGAGAGACCGCCTGGTTCATAGCCTCGTAGATGCTGTGATCCGGTTCCTGGTAGAAATGGATCCGCCCGTCAGTGCGCATGGACTCTATGGATCCGTCACGGCTGCCACCGTCCTTGACGATGACTTCGAAGTCTGGGCAGGTCTGGGCCAGGATACTGTCAAGGGTCTGATTCAGTTTGGTGCCGGGGTTCAGGCATACTACGATAATGCTGAATTTCATATGTTGCTCCTTTTATAATGTCTCATGATATCTCATTATGCCTCGCAGTCTCAAACAGGGTAAGGAACGCGGCACGTTCTCACTCTGCGCAGAGCGTAACGGTACATAAGTGACCAAAGTACGGTCACTAAGTGCCGACGTCTGCTTACGGCCTGCTTATCCTTACCCTGTTTTCGACTGCCGGGTTATGAAGTCAGCCCATACATCTTATGAAAGTGTTAGGACTGACTGAAAATGCATTTTGTTATTCGGTTAAAATATATTTTTCTGTCGGTGCAGTGTAATCAGGGATGCTGCTGCCACTACCAGGAATACCACGCACACGGGCCAGCTGACGAAGCCGGTGACGGCGATGGCGGTGTAGGACAGGCAGTAGGCGAGGACATTGGATGCCACATGAACGAACACTGCCATTTTGAATTCTCCGAAATACTCATAAGCGTAAGCCATGAGGCAGCCAATGAGAAAGCCGTAGATGCCCTGCACGTAGTTCATGTGGTAAACGCCAAAGATCAGAGCAGACAGAGCTATAGCAAGCTTCAGATCCATAAATCTGCGCAGGTAACCATAAATCACTCCACGGAACAGTAATTCCTCCGCAATCGGAGAGATAAAGCCGAATACCAGAATACCCACAATAAAGTGTGCGGAATATTGCTGGGTTGCAACTTCGGTATAGGCTTCGGATTTATTGGTCACACCCAGAAGTTCAAACAGGAGGTTGAAACCGATAACGGCACCGATGGTGACTGCCACCAGCAGGGCATATTTTGCCTTACCTTCTTTTTTCAGATGGCTTAAATGCATATCCTCTTTGTTCTTCGTGATCAGAAGCTTTGCCGTGGACCATACCGCCAGTGCTCCGCCGATGAAGCCCAGTGCCGCTATGATACTGGAGACATCTCCGGAATAGCCGTTATAGGCGCCGGTCTCATCCCGCAGGATCAGCAGATCTACCAGTCCACCGGAAGCACCAGACTGTGCCAGCTGATACAACAGTGCCAGTAGCGCATACTGCACAGCATTGCGCACCAGGATAAACATCAGGAACGAATACACCATGGTCCAGATTCTCTGGTACATGGGATTTTTCTTTTTATTGTCGGGATTGCTGTTCACCAGTTCCTCGCTGCCGCGAAGCAGAAATTTTTCCAGTTCTTCCACGGATTGTACGATGTAGTCCGCTTTTGCTTCCTTTAACTCTTCCTTGCTTCCGTAGCCATAAGTCACGCCCACGCTCTCCACGCCCAACGCTCTGGCTCCTTCCACATCGAACTTTCTGTCACCGATCATGTAGACCTGATCCGGCTCTATGGGATTCTCCTTGAACAGCTGATGCAGGGTCTCCTGCACCACCTGATCCTTCGTCTCTCTGGTGCCGTCCAGCTCACTGCCTACCACCACGGCAAAATATTTTTTCAGATCAAAATGCTCCAGTATGCGTTCTACATAGATCTGGGGTTTGCTGGAAGCCAGTGCCAGAAAATAGCCCTTGGATTGCAGGTTCTTCAGCATCTCCGGAATACCGGCATAAACTTCATTTTCAAAAATACCCGTATTCTGAAAACGCTCTCTGTATTTTGCCACGGCCTCCTCCGCCTGCTCAGCGGTAAAACCGTAGAATTCCATAAAGCTGTCCCGTAAGGGCGGTCCGATAAAAGGCTCCAGCTTGTCCAGATCCGGTTCCTCAATACCGAAAGAGTGCAGCGCATACTGCACGCAGGTCGTAATTCCAATTTTGGGATCTGTCAGTGTACCGTCCAGATCAAACAGCAGATATTTTTTCATTCTTATAATTCCTTTTTTTGTATCTGTTCCAAGCCCTGTAACTATCGCAAAATATTCATTGAATACCGGGATCCGCAAGAATATTCTGTAATTGTTATGAGGCTCTGAATAGTTACCCTTTCTTTCTATAGCTTGTGGGGTCCGCAAAGCATTAGAAGCTGCGGATCTTGTCCCCGTCATCCTCAGTGTTTTTCAGTGCCTTGATCTCTACGTCATAGCCCACATTGGCATTGACCTGCACATGGACCACATCACCCACTTTTTTGCCAAGCAGTGCCTTGCCCAGAGGAGATTCGTTGCTGATCAGACCTTCCAGTGAGTTTCCGCGAACGGTGGTCACGATCTTGTAATCCTCCTGGGTGCCGTCATCGATAAATTCCACGGTAACAGTGTTGTTGATGCCCACCTCATCCACGGCGGAGTTCTCGGAGATCACCTTTGCGGTCTTGATCATTCTCTCCAGATAACGGATCCGGCTCTCGTTCTGATTCTTGTATTTTTTCGCTGCATAATATTCAAAATTCTCACTGAGATCTCCGTGGGCTCTGGCTTCCTTCACGTCCTCCAGTGCCTTGGGACGCACCACCAGCTTACGATACTCGATCTCATCTTCCATTTTCTTAATGTCAGTGGGGGTTAATTCATCGTACATAATTTCTCCATTCCTATCTGTTCAATTACTTATATCATTTATTGAAAGTTTTTCTCCCGGCTCGGCACATGCTGATTTTCTACCAACAGCCGTCCTTCTTTTTCTTCGGCGACCGACCTTTTTCCTTCCGGCAGCCAACCTTCTTTTCTTGCAGAGGATGACCGGTCGCAGTCTCTATGCTGTCCCGGTGTGCCTAGCATTCTACAACTGCATTGCGTAGATTACCGCCAGAGACAGAATGATCTGAATAATGGCAAAACGGAATACGGTCTGTGTATTGGACCAGTCCCACACCTTACGCACATGATCATGCAAGGGAGTACGCACATTTTTCAAAATATGAATCTTCAGGAAGCGGAGCAGGGAAACCTTAAGCAGTCCCAAACCTCCGTCCAGAATCAGCACCAGAGCCAGCGGAATAAACAAAAACGGACAGCCGCTCTTTAAAATAGCGATGCTGATGAACAGTCCCATGGCCCGGGAACCCGCATCTCCCATCATCAGCTTACTGGGTGTTGCATTGTACCACAGATAACCCAGAATGCATACGGCAAACAGCAGGATCAGGAAAGAATAGGTCTCATTGACGTCCTTCATACGGTCCACGATATAGATGGACATGATCGTAATGATCGAGAGGGTTCCGGAGAGTCCGTCCACACCATCGGAGCAGTTGGTCACGTTCACGGAGGTCCATACCAGGATCACCGTGAGAATGGCGAATACCACAGGCGGCAGGGTGAACTTTACATGAAACAGTGCCAGCTCCACCACGTTGGAATTATATTTCAGGAACGTGATGGCTACCAGTGCCGCCACGCACAGATCTAAGAAACCTTTTTTGTACTCACCCCATGGAGTCTTGGAAGCATCGTCCAGAAATCCCGTCATCATGCATACCACGATCAGCAGCAGATAGATCACCAGCTCTGCGCTTAAAGGGGAAAACAGCAGAACGGATGCCACAAATGCCATGACAAAAATAATTCCGGCACCTCTGGGTTTCCCCGCAGACAATTTTCCGTCATGGGCAAATTCTCTTCCTGCATCCTTGGGCAGATACGGACTTAATTTCGCCGTTGCCAGTACCGTCGCTCCAAAAGCAAAAAGGATTCCAAAAAAAGCAAGGAGAGAACTGCTTCCCTCCGGCAAGATCATCTGTAACATACTATCCCTCGTTTCCACATGAGATACTCACTTTTGTACTCTCATGCTGTATTTTCTGATAAATTCCGTAACTGTTCACAGGGGCATTCGAGAAATGAACACCTCAGAACAGTCACAAAATATTTTAACACAAATATCCCGGAATCTCAAATAATTTCCACAACAGTTCAGTTCTGAACATATCTGGGCGCAGAAATCATGCTTGCATGATTTTGCGGGCAAATATGTGCAGGAGCTAAGCGCCAATCTATGAGCAAAGGTAGTCACGAAGTGACATAAAAGCGTGTTAACGCGACTCCCGTGAACGGCGCGGCTGAACTGTTACGTTTGACAGTTCTCCCACGGTGGACTACTATATTCTTATGAACACTTTCTGAAAAATAGCCATAAAAGGAGAAATGCCTATGATGATCCATAAAATTGAACCACATAAATACTATCCTGAATTCCGAAATCAGGAGCCAAAGCCTTCCGATTATCTGCTGTTATTTGACGGAGAAAAGGTCTATCTGCCCTCCCATACAGAAAACAGTGATGTAACGGATACTTCCGCCGGTGCCGGCATCTCTGAGCACCCTCAAGTATATCTTCCTACTTTTGAAGAAGTCCATGGACTCTTGGGAATCCGTCAGCCTATAGAACGTTTTTTTCTGGACTGTGAATATCTCTTTTCCATTGATGACCGAGCATTCTTCCGCAAGACGACGGAGGACGCCGGTGCTCTCATGCTCCCGGAAGAAGACCTCTACGCTTCCGGTATGTTCCGTAATTTTGAGCCGGAATATCTGGCATTTGCCGGAATCACTGCCACCCAGATCAATCGTTTCCGTCTGGACCGGAAATTCTGTGGCCGCTGCGGGCATCCCACAGTTCCTAGCACTACGGAACGGGCCTGCATCTGTCCGGAGTGCGGTCAGATTGAATATCCCAAGATCTCTCCAGCCGTCATTATTGCCATCGTGGATACCGAGCGGGACAAGATCCTGCTGACCCGTTACGCCGGCGGTTCCTATCGTCACTGGGCACTGGTGGCCGGCTTCGTGGAAGTCGGTGAGACCTTCAAAGGTGCTGCCCGCCGGGAAATCATGGAAGAAGTCGGTTTAAAGGTCAGCGATCTGGTCTATTACAAATCCCAGCCCTGGTCCTTCAGTGATTCCGCCATGATCGGCTTCTTTGCGAAGCTGGAGGGGGATCCTTCTATTACTTTGCAGGAATCGGAGCTTGGCGAGGCTGTCTGGTTCTCCAGAGAGGATGTCCCGGATCTGCCCTCCACTATCAGTGTCGGTCAAGAAATGATCACATTATTCAAGAATGGTGGGGATCCGTTCTGCCAGAGATAATTGATACATTTGAAAGTTTTTCACTTCTATTCCATGATATACCTTGGCTTTGTACCCCCGTGGTTTCATGCCCCGGGGGCTTATTTAGTTTCTTTTCCTCTCTGCGCCCCGCTCTCTCAATCTTCCCGGGGCTTAATCAGCTTCTTTTCCTTTCTGCGCCCCGCTC
>NZ_QUIU01000030.1:0-7076 GCF_003480225.1 Clostridium sp. AM34-9AC | reverse complement strand
TCTCAATCTTTCCGGGGCTTAATCAGCTTCTTTTCCTCTCTGCGCCCCGCTCCCTCAATCTTCCTAGGGCTTATTTTGTTTCTTTGCCTCTCTGCGCCCCGCTCTCTCGATCTCCCCGGGGCTTAATCAGCATGCTCCTTATATCTACGCCCCATGTACGCAAAAATCTGCCTTCGACAATAACATTGTCATGAGGCAGACTCCTTTCTGTACTTATTCTCTTCACTGTTTCTTCACCTAGAGCATCGTAGCTGTCATCGCTTCTCATTATCTCAATAATCGGCACTTCTTCGCTACCTTCACTAACAGATATCCCTTCGGGAAGCTGCGAAGCTCCTGCTCCGTGATGCCCCGCATCAATATCAGCATGACAAAATAGACTACAGCAGCAATTACGATCGCAGGAATGACAGAGATCCGCATGGACTTCGTCACCATATACAGACCCTCGTAGATTGCCCAGGCTGCCGCTCCCATAAACGCGGAGGCGAACGCCGGAATGACGAAAGTCTTTACGATCTCCTGCCGGTAGCCTACCGCTCTTCTTACCGCCCACTGGTTCAGCACACACATCATACCGGAATACAGCGTATTAGCGATGGCAATGCTGTACAGATCCAGTCTTGTGAACATCAGAAGCAGCACTGCTGCCACCGTCTGCACCACCAGCGAGATCCCCGCATTGATGATCGGGGTATTGACTTTGCCAAGTCCCTGCAAAATCGAACTGTTCAGAGTCGACAGTGCATAAAAGATAACCGACAGTGACAATGTCATTAAAAGAGCTGCCGCAAGATTCAATTCCTCTGCCGTCTTATTCGTGAACAGCAGACTGATCACCGGCTTCGCCAGTACAAAAAGTCCCACAGCGCAGGGAATCGAGATCACCATGGTAGTCTTCACTGCCAGTCCGATCTTCTCTCTGGCTCCCTTCACATCCCGGGCTGCCATCAGCTGTGCTACGGAAGGGATCATGGCAGAAGCCATAGCAGATGCAAAGGCTATGGGAATATTGGACATTGTCAGGGACTGTCCGGAGAAAATACCATATTTTTCATAAATAGATACCGTATCCAGATTGCGAAGGGACGGATACCATTTGGTGTAGATACTGTTGTTGACCGTACTGCTTAAGTTATATACAGCCGTACTCAAAATAAACGGTGTCACCACCAGTGTGATCGTCTTGAATATCTGTCCGTAGGAATCCACATGTTCATGCCTGTCACGCTGCACTCTGCGCAGGATCATTCCACGATTCAGAGCATAGACTCCCGCCATAAAAAGCAGCGCCACTAATACGCCGACACCAGTACCCAGTGCACTTCCCACTGCACCGTAGGTTGCTCTCATCACCTGCCCTGCCTGATCCGCCGGAACCTCCATCGTTCCCATAAACATTTGGATCAGAAGATATGCCGCGCCTACGCTGACTACCGCATTGGCGATCTGCTCCAGGATCTGCGATACGGAGGTCTGCGCCATGCTCTTATGTGCCTGGAAATACCCTCGTAAAACTCCCAGGATACCATAGACGAAGATCGTCGGTGCAAAGGTGCGCAGTACTGTGACCGCTGCTCCGGACACGAATAATCCCGCTCCGAAAAACAGAAAAAGGCTGGCTATACCGCCAACCACCAGTACATAGATCATGGCTCCGTGGAACAGTCTGTGGGCGTTACGGTATTCCTTCTCTCCCAGCTTCTGTGCGATAGCTTTGGAAATTGCCGAGGGAATACTATAAGAGGAGATCAACAGAATGATCGTATAATAGTTATACGCTGACTGGTAATAACCAAGTCCCAGATTCCCGATGACACTCTGTAAAGGGCCCCTGTAAAGGAGCCCTATGATTCTGCTGATGATTCCGGCTGCCGCCAGAATTCCCGCCTGCATGATAAAATTGTTCTTGGAACTGTTCTTATCTGCCATATGTAATCTTACCTTATTCCAGTTCTTTATCCGATCAGCCAGTCATACATCTCCTGGTATTTTCCGGCGGATACCTTCCAGGAGTAGTCGGTGGCCATGGCACGATCCACGATCTTATTCCACTCTCTCTTCCTGTCATAGTAAATATGCTCCGCATAGCGGATCGTATTCAGCATCTCATGTGCATTGTAATTCGTAAAACTGAAGCCCGTGCCGGTGCTCTCATACTCATTATAGGGCTGTACGGTATCCTTCAGTCCACCGGTCTCTCTGACGATAGGTACAGTACCGTAACGCAGTGCGATCAACTGACTCAGGCCGCAGGGTTCGAACAGGGACGGCATCAGATAAGCATCACAAGCCGCATAGATTTTATGGGACAGTGCATCCGAATAATAAATATTGGCAGACACCTTGTCTCCATACTTCCAGTCGAAATGACGGAACATATTTTCGTAACGTTCCTCACCGGTGCCCAGTACCACGAACTGGATATCATCCTGACACAGTTCATCCATGACATAAGCGATCAGATCCAGACCCTTCTGGTCTGTCAGTCTGGATACCAGACCGATCATCATCTTCTTATCATCTACGCGAAGTCCAAGCTCTTCCTGCAGGGCACGCTTATTCTTCACCTTTTCCTTGCGGAAATTCACTGCATTATAGGCTTTTACGATATTTTTGTCCGTCTCCGGATTGAACTCTCCATAGTCGATACCGTTGACAATGCCGCGCAGATCATGGCTTCTTGCACGCAGCAATCCGTCCAGGCCCTCACCGTAAAACGGAGTCTTGATCTCCTCCGCATAGGTATCACTTACGGTAGTCACTGCATCCGCGAATACGATACCGCCCTTTAACAGATTTGCATCCTTATAAGCCTCCAGCTTGTCAGAGGTAAAATAATACTCCGGCAATCCGGTGATGCTCTGTACCGTCTTCACATCCCATTTTCCCTGGAACTTCAGATTATGTATGGTGATTACAGACTTCATATTGCGGTAGAAATCTCCGCCATGGAAACGCTCCTTCAGGTATACCGGTATCAGACCTGTCTGCCAGTCATGGCAATGGATCAGATCAGGCTGGAAATTCAAAAGCGGTAATGCCGACAGCACTGCCTTGCAGAAATATGCATACTTCTCGATCTCATATCTGGGATCATCTCCATAAGGCTTAAAGCCGCCGAAATAGCTCTCATTATCAATGAAATAATAATGTACTCCGGCTTCCTCTGCCTCCAGAACACCTACATACACATTCTGCCAGTTGAAATCCATGTAGAAATGTGTCACATACCTAAGTTTATCCTTCATCTCCTGCTTCATACAGGTATACTTCGGGATAAACACTCTTACATCAAAATACTCCTTGTCAATATACTTCGGCAAAGATCCTACGACATCCGCAAGTCCTCCGGTCTTGATAAAAGGTACGCCTTCCGATGCGGCAAAAAGAATTTTTTTCATGTAAACCCTCCACATATACTACGGCTTGTATTTCAAAACATAGATTGATTATACCATGTTTACGATTCATAGAAAAGAGGGCAGAGACAATTTACAAATCTTTAATCTCCCAGTAACCCTTTCGATCCGATCCTACTCTAACTATTTTTCCCTCTTCTTTCAGTGCCTTTATAAGACGAGCTACCTTTCTCGGACTTATGCTCATTTGTTTTGCCATTTGTTTTGCTGTGACAAATGGATTTTCTTTTAGGATCTCCAAAGTTTCCATTTCTTCCGACTTTTCATTGCCAATATCATTGCCAACATCATTGCCATTGGCAATGATATTGGTATCCTCTTTTTGTTCTGTTGAAAATGGAATCTCTACTTTAATAAAATGCTCTGAAATATGAAAGATGCTCTTATCATATACTTTGAGAATTCTGCTCATTCCTGACCCCAGCTGTTCCACAAGTCCTACATCTTTAAATACTCTCATCAATTCACGATTTCTTGGCATGCTGCTACAGCTAAAAAAATCCTCTTCACTCTGTCCCGGTATCAATCCTCCATAGGAAGTAAAAATCATTCTGTCACTAAAAATTTCAAAAACCGGAGGGATCTCTCTCGTAAAATCAGAATGAACAATTGTATTTATTACAGCCTCTCGCATAGGAATAGGTGCAACCAGATTTGTTTCTGTTCTCTGCGCAGTTGTCACTTTTGTTCTCGTAACATTCTCAATCTTTAATTTTTCCAACACTTGATAGGTTGCTTTAATCAAAGAACAATAACCATATTCTTCATTTTCAATCAGATCTACTT
This sequence comes from Clostridium sp. AM34-9AC, assembly GCF_003480225.1. Lineage (NCBI taxonomy): Bacteria > Bacillati > Bacillota > Clostridia > Eubacteriales > Clostridiaceae > Clostridium > Clostridium sp. AM34-9AC. The sequence goes on along the minus strand of NZ_QUIU01000030.1, from coordinate 2,868 downwards.
TATCTTTTCCTGCATATTTTGCGACCTTTACTGATATGCCGTTTTCATCTGCTAATAAATATGCAACATAATTATATTTTCCATCCGGGGTCAGGAGTTCCAGCGAATTTACAAATTTATCATTTAACTCCATTCCTCTTTCCTGATAATATATTTTTAATTGTGCAAATGTCAGATCCTGTCTGGGGGATGTGATATTTCTTAATGTATTATGAAGCCTTTTACTGTAATAATTGTCTATCAGCGGTGTCGGCATCGGTTGCGTAGATGTTCCTATCCGCATAAAACATCCATTCGGCGACATCCCTTGTTTTTTAATATAATACGGCTTTTCAAGTCCACTGGAAATCAAAATTTTAATGATTGGAATATTATCTATTTCCTCTGTTACAATATCAAATAATCCCATAGTTGATGGAAGAATATTATTTTTTATTCGATCTGCTATTTTCAATTGCGTAGAATCTAATTCCGGCACACCGATAGGGCTCCCTATATCATCTAAACCGATATAGAGTATTCCTCCCTCTTTATTGTTCAGAAATGCTACAACTTCTTTTTCCAGTTTGTCATTTAATTCCGATTTAAATTCTGTTCGACTATTTTCCTGAAGCATATTCCCTCTTTTCCACAATTATCATCAACTATTTACATTGACCCTTTATTTCTTCTATAGTGTCTTTTAATCCACGTATCTTCTTTATAATCTCAAAGTTTTCACTATTTAAATCAAAAACATTAACCGAACCTATTGCACTTACTAATTCTTTTTCCACCTTACTCAAAGTATTGTAAATTTCAGCTTTTAATGTATCCTCTTTAGCATTATTAGAAGATGCTTTCGTATTAACAGATGTACTTTCTATATCTTTAGAATATAAGCCTCTCCCAACTCTTGAAATATCATTTGAGTCAACTAATTGTGCAATAGCTCCGGCAATTTGATTTTTCGTAGGTATTTTCCCACTTTTTTGAATTATGTATTTTTTAAAATCATCATTAGTATACATGCCATATGTTTTTACGCATTCAATAATATAAATCTTAATTTCTGCTGTCGATATCTTCATTTTTTCCTCCACTTCATGTATTTCGTTTAAAGCGTTTGAATCGTTAAATTCGTTAAGCGTTGTTTCTTTAGTCATTTGTGGCATCTTTTTAACAAATTATACCATTTTAAAATTCATTTATCAATATCTTTTATTTTGAATCCCGTTGTTTTTCCATATAGTTAGTTTATATAAAAATAGCAATAATTACTTATTTCACCATACAAGTAAAACAAAGTAATTATTGCTATTATTCAGTCATCATTTACTTTTTCATCTAACTTTTCGTTTCAAATTTCTCATGATCTGTAGGACAGCCGGATTCTGTCGGCGATCAGAGCGATGAATTCAGAATTGGTAGGTTTGCCTTTGCCCGTGTCGATCGTGTAACCGAACATGGCATCCAGGGTCTCCATGCGCCCTCTGCTCCAGGCAACCTCAATGGCATGGCGAATAGCGCGCTCCACGCGGCTGGGTGTGGTCTGGAACCGCTTGGCGATGGTCGGATACAGGATCTTTGTGATAGAACTGATCATTGCCGGATCCTCTACCGACATCATGATAGCTTCCCGCAGATACTGATACCCTTTGATATGTGCCGGCACTCCGATCTCATGGATCATATCCGTGACATCCTTTTCCAGGTCATGGATGACTTCCTGGGTCTGTTCCTTTTTTTCTGTCGCTTTTACTGTGCTGTCTTTGGCGTTTTTCGTAGAAGGAACCGTGATCATAATTTGGAATTCCTTGTTGGCATTCATCAGATCCCCCAGGATTTTGTATACTTTTTCATTATCCTTTGTAGTTGTAATGTTTAATTTTTCCATTAAACTACCTCCATGACTACAAAACTACTTTTTTCACGTACCGTTCTATTATAAATAGATATGCATCGTAGCTTCAAGCAGAACCCGTCGCAAGATTTTTCCAAATTTCGCAAAAAAGGCGCCCGGAATGAACCGGACGCCAATAAGAGGGAAAATGTATAAGTAGAAAAACTACGAGTAAAGCAAATTAAATTAATGATGCTCTGCCAGAGTGTGAAGTGCTTCCTTGATGGCTGTCTTCACGGTCTCATCCTGTTCTGCATTCAGTCTGTGCAGTAGATAGGTCTTGGCATATTCGGTGCCGATGCTTCCTAACGCTTTTGCTGCTTCGACACGGATCTTCGTATCCGGATTGTCGATCATGTGGGCAATGCTGTTGACACTGTCTTCATCCTTGATCCGGCTCAGAGCTTCCAGTGCAGCTACCACCACGGTATCATCGGAAGAACTCAGATATTTGATGATCTTGTCGGATTTTCCTTTCTCTTGTAATTTTTGGATCTTACTTAAATCATGTTGTTCCATAAACACGCGCCTCTTTCTTTCTGCCAGCGCGGGGGCGGTGAAAATCGTCTCCGGATCATCCACTTTGCTTCGCCTGTGGTGATTGGCTTTTCTTGATAATGTTATGATAACACCTTATCTGTCAGAAAACAATTATAGTAAAATGAAGGATTTCTAAAAATTCTATAACCTCATTCTACTTACGTTCAAATAAATCGCACCGGGCTTCTAATGCATGATAATCCAATGCTGATTTTACATATCCTGCAGTCATATCATTCATTGCTTTCTGCTTAGCTCCTTGCATTCACTTTGCTGGAATATACATTCGGGAAATCCTCTCGAAGCCATTCCACATATTCATCCGAAATACGGTACAATTTGAATTCTTCCATTATACTTCCTTTCTTCGGTATAAAACAAAAAGAGAGCAAATATTTTACTATTTGCTCAGACTGTAGACAAAACGCTTTTGGTCAGCACTCCAG